>JAGWJK010000439.1 GCA_028865845.1 Rhizobiaceae bacterium | reverse complement strand
GGGGCAGCTTGTTGAAGGCCTCGTTGGTCGGCGCGAAGACGGTGAACGGACCCTTGCCCTCCAGCGTGTCGACGAGGCCTGCGGCCTTGACGGCTGCGACCAGTGTCGTGTGGTCCTTCGAATTCACGGCGTTTTCGACGATATTCTTGCTGGCATACATCGGCGCTCCGCCGACGACGGGATTCTTCGCATAGGCGAGGCCGGTCGCAGCCGAAAGCGTCAGGGCTGCCACGGCAATACGGATCACGGTCTTTTTCATCGGTTTGTCCTCTTCCTCGTTTGCCCCCGTCACGCGGGGAACAGAACAAGGTACGGACGGACCGAAAAAAGAGTTTCAGCCGAAATGTTTTCGGAAAGGATTTTTTAAGGAAGATGGATCGTGCCGGAGGCGACGACATCGCCGGTGGGCTTGCCGGTGGGCGAGCCGCCGAACGGTTCGACGCTGATGGCGATGATCGCGCCTTCGGCGAGCTTGCCGTGGACATCGGGCGGCAGGACGATCTCGCCCCCGCCGGTCTGCGGCAACACGCCGAGCGCTTCGGCCGGATCACTGCCGCGGATCAACCACAGCTCCAGCGATTTTTCTTCCGGCTTGCCGGCGGCAACGGGCGTCACCTTCAGCATGCCGTTGGACGAATCATAACTCGCCAGCAGATTGATCGCGCCGTTCTGGCTGGACAGCGAAGCCATCAGCTGCCGGCCGGCCTGCGGCTGGGCAATGTTGTTGGCAATGGTGAAGGCGATGACGCCGGCGGCCAGAAACAGCGAGCCGAGCGCGACCGAGCGCCACAGAAGCAGGGAATTCCAGAGATGCGCGCCGAACGCCACCTCGCCGAAAACGCGCTTTTCTATCTTGGGGAAGACCGATGCCGGCGGCATGACCGCATCGTAATCATCGTTGAAACCGGAAAGATTCTGCTCCCAGCGGCTGACGATCGCGGCAAACTGGCGATCGCTGCGCATTCGCCGCTCCACCTTCTGCCGGTCTTCGAGCGACAATACGCCGAGCACGTATTCTCCAGCCAGAACTTCATCGCGGGAGCGGCCTCCCTTGCTTTGATCGGACGAACTCATCGGTCCATGCACTCTCTTAGTCTGATCAGGCTTCGGCGCAGCCATGTACGCATGGTATTCAAAGGCACCGCATATTGCTCGGCAAGTTCCTGGTAGCTCAGGCCTTCGACATAGGCACCACGAACAGCCTGGGCGCGATCAGCTTCCAACTCTTCCATGCACCTGTCAATCCGCCTTCCCTCTCCCTTGGTCACTGCTTGCTCTTCCGGGCCGGGTTCGCTATCGGCAAGATCATAGGCCGTATCGATTTCGTCGGCGACAGGTTTTCTGGCACGAATCACATCGATCGATTGATTGCGTGCGATCGTCGTCAGCCATGGCAAGGCTGCCCCCTCGGAGGCAGCATATCGCTCCGCCCTCTGCCAGATCTTCACATAGACCTCCTGCAAAGTCTCCTCGGCATCCGTCTTATTTTTGAGGATACGCAGACAAACGGCATAGAGTTTCGGACTGGTCTTTTTGTAAAGTGCGGCAAAGGCTTTCTGGTCACGCATCGCGACGCGGCCAATGAGCGTTTCTATATCCTCATTTGCCATCCCATCCCCAATCGCAACTCCCCGATACATCTTAGGAGAAAAGCGGCGGGCGGCAAGGTGGCTGGATGAACGATATTTGATCCAGGCGATGTGACGCAGGAAAAACTAATCCCGCCATCATTATTCCCCTCGTCAAAAACTTGAGATAAAAGGCCGCGATCCATTTTACGGGGTGCCCCATGTCCGAATCCCAGAGCGAACTTCAAGCCAGCCTGCTCGCCCAGGCCCTGCCCTACATGCAGCGTTACGAAAACAAGACCATCGTGGTGAAATACGGTGGCCATGCCATGGGCAATGCCGAGCTCGGCAAGGCATTTGCCGCCGATATCGCGCTTTTGAAACAGTCCGGCGTCAACCCGATCGTCGTCCACGGCGGCGGCCCGCAGATCGGCGCCATGCTGACGAAGATGGGCATCGAATCGAAATTCGAAGGCGGCCTGCGCGTTACCGATGCCAAGACGGTCGAGATCGTCGAGATGGTGCTCGCCGGTTCCATCAACAAGGAAATCGTCGCGCTGATCAACCAGACCGGCGAATGGGCGATCGGCCTTTGCGGCAAGGACGGCAACATGGTGTTTGCCGAAAAAGCGCACAAGACCGTCAAGGATCCGGATTCCAACATCGAGCGCGTGCTTGATCTCGGTTTCGTCGGCGAAGTGGTCGAGGTCGACCGCACGCTGCTCGACCTGCTTGCCAAGTCGGAAATGATCCCGGTCATCGCCCCGGTCGCTCCGGGTCGCGACGGCGCCACCTACACCATCAACGCCGACACCTTTGCCGGCGCGATTGCCGGCGCGCTCAGCGCCACCCGCCTGCTGTTCCTCACCGACGTTCCCGGCGTGCTCGACAAGCAGGGCCAGCTGATCAAGGAACTCTCGGTTTCCCAGGCGCATGCGCTGATCGCCGACGGCACGATTTCCGGCGGCATGATCCCGAAGGTCGAAACCTGCATCGATGCCATCAAGGCCGGTGTTCAGGGTGTCGTCATTCTCAACGGCAAGACCGCACATTCGGTATTGCTCGAAATCTTCACCGAGCATGGCGCCGGCACGCTGATCGTTCCCTAAACAGGACACGCCCTTCCGCGAAGACGGAAGGGCGCATCAGTCCAATCAACGAAGACGACGCGCTTAGCCGAAATCGGTTGAGCGCGTCACGTTTTCCCACACCGCAATCTCATCGCTGAGGGCGGCGATCTTACCGCGCACGAGGTTCAGCGCGTCTGTGCCGAGCAGCAGGTGGACAGGCGGATTGTCGGATGCGATCACCTCCAGGATAGCTGCCGCCGCCTTCTGGGGATCGCCGGCCTGGTTGCCGTTCTTTTCCTCGCGTGCCTTGCGGATCGGATCGAAGAGCGCGTCGTAATCGGTGATGCTGCGTCCGGAGCGGACCATGGAGCGGCCCGCCCAATCCGTGCGGAACGAGCCCGGCGCCACGGCCGTGACCTTGATGCCGAAATCCCTCACCTCTTTCGCCAAGACCTCATTGATGCCTTCGAGCGCGAATTTGCTGCCGCAGTAATAGGCGATGCCGGGCATGGTGATGAAGCCGCCCATCGACGTAATGTTGAGGATGTGGCCGGCGCGCCGACGGCGCATGAAGGGCAGCACCGCCTTGATCATCGCCACCGCGCCGAAGACGTTGACGTCGAACTGGCGTCGCATCTCCTCAAGCGGCGATTCCTCCAGCGTGCCTTCATGGCCATAGCCGGCATTGTTGATCAGGACGTCGATCGCGCCGATTTCGGCCTCGATCTTCGCAACCGCTGGCTCGATTGCGGTAAAATCAGTGACATCGAGAAGGATGGCAGTCGCTTTTCCGGGCGCGATGGCCTCGAAATCTGCTTTGCCGCCGGCATTGCGGACGGTGCCAACGACGCGGTGACCGGCGGCAATCGCCGCCTCCGCAAAGGCGCGGCCGAAACCGGAGCTGACGCCGGTGATCAGAAAAAGTTTGCTTTGATTGGAATTCATCTCGGGACACTCCTGTCTGTTGTCGCGTTTGCCGCTCTATCTTTTTGTTTTGCGCAATTCCGGACGGAAAACCGCTGCGCACTTTTCCTGGAATTGCTCGAGGGCAACGGCGTGTCGCTTAAGTGGCGCCGAACAGACTGGCAGTCCAATATATTGCACTGCCTATCTCGATACTTTAAATGTATGGCTTCGAGTTGTGAGATCGAAACTAATGGAACTTCGCCATATCCGCTATTTTCTGGCCGTTGCCGAGGAGCTGAATTTTACCCGCGCCGCCCGTCGGGTCGGGATCGGCCAGCCGCCGCTCAGCAACCAGATCCGCGATCTGGAAGAGGAAATCGGCGCCCCACTGTTTCGTCGCCTGCCGCATGGTGCCGAGTTGACCGAGGCCGGCCAGGTCTTCCTTCCGGAAGCGCGCGCCCTGCTTGCGAAGGCCGAACAGGCCAAGGCCCTGGCGTTGAGGGCAGCGCGCGGAGAACTCGGGCGACTGCGGGTCGGCTTCACCGGATCGGCCGCCTTCAGCCCGCTCGTTCCCTCGGCAGTGCGCAGCTATCGCCGCGCCTATCCGGAAATCGACCTGACGCTGGAGGAAGAAAACACGACGCGGCTTCTGGAACGGCTCGATGCCGAGGAACTGGATGCGGTTTTCATCCGGCCGGGCCACGACGATCCGGCGGGTTTCCGCACGCATTCGCTTGGCGAGGAGGCGATGGTCATCGCTTTGCCTTCCGGCCATCGCCTTGCCAATGCCGAAACGCTGCCGCTATCGGCGCTTGCTGCCGAACCCTTCGTGCTTTTCCCGCGCGAGGCCGGCGTCAGCCTGTTCGACGGGATCATCGCGGCCTGCCGCCGCGCCGGCTTCGAGCCGATTCTTGGGCAGGTGGCGCCGCAGATCACATCGATCGCCAATCTCGTCGCCGTCGAACTCGGCGTCTCGACCGTGCCGGTGGCCGTGGCGCAAATCCGCGTGCCGGGCGTGACCTACGTCCCGATCAGCGGCGACGGCCCGGTGGCGCGGCTCGCATTGGCGACACGCCGCGACGAGCGGTCGGCCGTTGTCCAGAATTTTATCGCACGGGTGCTGGCGACGCGGCAGGAAATCGCCTGATCAATCCTGATGCTGATACAGCGCCTCCGCCTCGCTCTTCAGCATGCCCATGACGGTCCTGTAGGGGGCCGGTCCATAGCTGATGCGGCTGACGCCGAGGCTTGCCATGGTGGCGTTGTCAGGGGTCGTGGCGCGAACCATGATGTTGACCGGAAGGGAAGACCGGTCACAGACCGCCTTGATCAGGTCGGCATCGACCAGACCCGGTACGAAGAAGCCGCTGGCACCGGCTTCGGCAAAG
>JAGWJK010000438.1 GCA_028865845.1 Rhizobiaceae bacterium | reverse complement strand
GCGCCTTCCGGCCCAAGCTTCACGTATTTGTGCAGCAGGCGGTCGTAGATAACCGCATGGTCGAGCGCATCCGCGCCCACGAGCGAGTCTGCCAGATCCCTGACGACGCCAAGCGAATGTTCGCCACCCATCATAGGCGAGGCTTCGCCGTGACCGACGATGCCGTCTTCGGTGGTGACGCGCACGAAGGCCGTCCTGCGACCCGGCGGCTCATTGGGTTCCCACTTCACCTGGAAAGCTTCGATGCTTCGGATCTTGCTGCTCACTCTCATATCCCTCATGCAAACCGAGTTGCCTATTCATTGCGCCGATTGCATCCGTATGCAACGCAAATTTATCGTCCGATTGGAGAAGCATTTTATCGAGGAAGGAAAAAATCATCGTGCGGCCGTTTGCGATCATGAATGGGAAACCCTTGTAAATATTGACAAACATCAATTTCCTGATGTAAGGGATTGCCGGCCGACAAAAATTCTGACTGCTGGCCTGATATTTCTGTTTTCATCCCCGACCATCGAAAAGGTCGTGAATGAATGCGAATGCAATATGGTAGGCTATGGCCAAAGAGATTTCGAAACCGCAGGCAACATCGGCGGACACGGGCGGACGCCGCGCAACGACGGCGCGCGAACTGGCAAAGATGCTGGGCGTCAGCCAGTCGGCCGTTTCGCGGGCTTTCACTCCGGGTGCCAGCATTGCCGCGCCCCTGCGGGAGCGCATTCTCAAATTCGCCGCGGAAATTGATTATCAGCCGAATGCGATCGCCAGCATGCTGTCGAAGAGCCGCACCAACATCATCGGCATCGTCGTGTCCGACATGCGCAATCCCTTCTATCCGGCGCTTATAGAGAGGCTCTCGCGGGCGCTGCAGCGTATCGGCCTCCAGAGCCTTTTGTTCAACATCGCGCCGGGGACGAATCTGGAGGAACAGCTCACCGCTTTGCGCCGCTACAATGTCGATGCGGTGATCGTCATTTCGGCAACCATCCTGTCGGGCCAGACATTGAGCTGGGCAACGGAAGGCCGACCGGCGATCCTCATCAACCGGGTGATCGAAGACATCAACATGAGCTGCATCGCCTGCAACAACTCGGAAGGGGCAAGCGCAATCGCCGAGCATTTTTATGAGCGCGGCCACAAGCGCGTTGCCTATGTTGCCGGCCTCAGCCACACCACGACGAACCGCGAGCGTCAGTACGGCTTCATCACGCGGGTCGCCGAACTTGGGATGACGTTGACGTCACAGGCCGACGCCGGCGAATATTCCTACGAGGCAGGACGGCGGGCAGCGCTTGAGATCATAAAGGGCAAAAGCGTCGATGCGATCTTCTTTGCGAACGATCTCCTAGCGATCGGCGGCCTCGATGCCCTTCGCGAAGAGGGCGGATGCCGCGTACCCGAGGATATCGCCGTCGCCGGCTTCGACGACATCGCGATGGCGGCATGGCCGCATTATAACCTGACCACCTTCAGTCAGCCCATCGACGACATTGTCCGGGTCGTGGTCGAGAAAGTCGGATCGAACACCATGCAGCTCCTGGAACAGCCGGAGATCATACGGCTTTCCGGCGAACTCGTGAAACGAAAGACGACAGGTCTTTAGGGCTCGACAGGCAGCTTTTTGCGTTATCGATCGAGACAACGCAGTTGAACGGAATCATTGCAGGAGACCAGTCATCCAAGCTATATATGACGAAAGCAAAAATATCGGAGATATCAGTGCTTAACGCGGTACCCGACAATAGCGTCGCGGAAGTCAGCTATCGTCAGATCAGGGAAGATATCGTCTTCGGACGCCTGCCTCCCAGCCACAAGCTTCGGCTGGAAAACTTGAAGAGTTCCTACGCCATCAGCGTCAGCACCCTGCGCGAAGTTCTCAATCGCCTCGTTTCCGAAGGTCTGGTCGTTGCCGAAGGGCAGCGTGGGTTCGAGGTCGCGCCGATGTCGGCCGCCGACCTCAAGGAGATTGCGGGGTTGCGCCTTTTGCTGGAAAGCCATGCCCTTGAACAATCTTTCGAACGCGCGGACGTGGAGTGGGAAGCGCAACTCGTTTCGGCACACTACAAGCTCGCCCGCATGGAAGAGCACATGGCGCGGGGCGACAACAGCAAGGTCGAGGACTGGAAGCGCTACGATTGGGAGTTTCATCAGGCGCTGATTTCGGCCTGTGGATCGCGACTGCTGATGGAAACGCATGCGACGGTTTTCGACAAGTATTTGCGATACCAGATGGTGGCGCTCTCCTATCGGGGCGAGGTCGCCGAGCGAGAGCACCGCCAGCTTCTCGATGCCGCATTGCGCCGTGACAGCGGAACGGCAAAAGACGTGTTGCAACTCCATATACAGGGCGGTGTCGATCACGCGCTCGCCAAGGGGCAGCTTTGAACACCGCGGCATCCGAACGAGGCAAGACGGGAACAGTGCCTGGGTCAACGGGCAAAGCACCAGAGACCGTCAGCGACGTCGTGTTTCGGCAGATACGGCAGGACATCATCTCCGGCGCGCTTAAACCGGGCGAGAAGATAAAGCTCGAGCGGGCCAAGGAGCGCTACTCGATCAGCATATCCTCGTTGCGCGAAATCCTGAGCCGCCTGACCACGGAGAACCTTGTGCTCGCCGAAGGCCAGCGCGGCTTCGAGGTGAGCCCGGCATCCCGGAAAGAACTACTGGAACTGGCCGATTTGAGGACGGTGCTGGAAACTCACGCTATTGGCCTGTCTTTCGCGTCGGGCAACCTCGAATGGGAAGGGCGCATCGTCGCGGCCCACTATAAATTGGCGGCCGCGGAAAGGAAACTGCTGGCCGGGGATGCATCACGCACCGTCGACTGGGTACGCTACGATTGGGAATTCCACCAGGCGATCGTCTCTGCCTGTGACTCCGCGACGTTGATGAGCACCCTCTCGTCCGTGTTCGACCGGTTCCTGCGCTATCATATGCTGGCGCGAAGCTTCCGCGGCCAAGCGGTAGTGGACGATCACAAATTGCTGTTCGAACTTGCGGTCAAACGCAACACCGAAGGCGCGCGCGCCGTCATCAGGAAACATATCGAAAGCGGTGTCGAGCATGTGCTCGCAAGCGGCTTCATTGCCTGATGCTGGGCTTTAAACCGCGTCTTTCGGGATGCCCTCGGCGCGGATTTGCTTCTTGAGGGCGGCAATGCGGAAGATTGCGTTCGGCGCGCCGTACCCTCGATATCCCTTGCGCTCGACGATTTCAAAGAAGAAGCCTTCGCCATAGGTGCCGCTGTAGAGCTGGAAATATTCGCCGTGGGCATCGCGATCATAGAGGATATTTTCCGCCTTCAGGCGTTCGGTCAGATCCGGATCAAGGCCGAAACGCGCCTCGACATCGTCGTAATAGTTGGGCGAGATGTGGAGCGTTTTGAAGCCATTCTCCCGCAGTTGCCGCGCCGTGGCAAATATGTCGTCGGTCGCAAAGGCCAGGTGCTGGATGCCGGAACCAAATTTCTCCGCAATAAAATGGCCGGCGAGCGTCCGGCGATTTTCGGCCCCGTTCAACGTAATGCGCAGCGTACCCGTCTCGTTTTCGACCACCTGGCTTCTGACGACGCCACTCGGATCGATGATATCGACCATCGCCGTCTTATCCGCATGGAATATGGAAGTATAGAATAGAAGCCACGTGAGCATTTCGTCGTAAGATACTGTTTGCGCGATATGATCGACGTTGAGCAGGCCAGCGCTGCTGGTGCTTCCGCCGTCACCGGCCGGTTCAAAATCGATTTCGGCGAAACGGCCAAGCGGCGTTTTTTTGTCGATCAGATAGATAAGCCCGCCGCCGACACCGCGAATGGCGGGGAATTCCAGTTCTCCATCGGCGACCGGTTGCCGGAACGGTTCGGCATCGAGCGCCAACGCCCGGCGATAAGCCTCATTCGCGTCATCGACAACGAGCGCCATCGCATAGGCCGACGTCCCGTGAACGGCATAGGCCACATTTGCGAAGCCGGCTGCATCGACATTGACGAGCACCCGGATGCCGCCCTGTTCGAACAGCGTCACTTTCTTCGAACGATGGGTGGCGACCTTGCGGAAGCCTAGCGCCCGCAGCAAAGCCGACAGCTCCTGCGCCTCGTCCTCATCGGAGGCAAATTCGACGAAGCCGATCCCCTGCACCGCGGATCGTTCCGGCATGGGGACGCCGATAAGCGTCGGAACAGAGCGCCGCACCTGATCGGCCAGATAGATGAGCGAGCGGTAACCATCGGCCGCAATCGCGCGCGTCGAGCCTCCCCTGAATTGATCGTTGAATATCTCGAGCGAGAAATACCCGTCATATCCGGTGGAGGCGACCGCTTCGGTGAAGGCGACGACAGGCAGATCGCCCTCCCCCGGCATGTTGCGGAAATGTCGGCTCCAATAGAGCAGATCCATGTCGATGAGCGGCGCATCCGCCAGCTGGACGATGAATATCTTATCTTTCGGAATCGAGCGGATGGAGTTGATGTCGATCTTTCGCGACAGTGAATGGAAGCTGTCGAGGATGAGACCGACATTGGGATGATCGGCCCGCCGCACGATCTCCCAGGCATCACGATGATCGTTGACGAAGCGTCCCCAGGCAAGAGCCTCGTATCCGACCTTCAATCCGCGTTTGGCCGCCCGCTCTCCAAGCTCGCGAAAGTCGGCAGCGGCGCGATCGATGCCGCCAAGTGCGGCCTGTGACACATTCGAGCAGACGAGAACCATGTCCGTTCCGAGTTGCTGCATGATGTCGAATTTGCGCTCGGCCCGATCGAAAGTGCGCGCTCTCAGCCCCTCCGGCATTCCCTCGAAATCCCGAAACGGTTGGAACAACGTGATCTTGAGGCCGAGATCGGATGCCATTTTGCCAACCTCCGCGGGACTGCCGTCAAACGCCAGGAAGTCGTTTTCGAAAATCTCGACGCCTTCAAACCCGGCTTTGGCAATGGCC
>JAGWJK010000437.1 GCA_028865845.1 Rhizobiaceae bacterium | reverse complement strand
CCACGGGCTGATCGATAAAGATCCTTTCAGATTTCCTAGCGAACTTTTGATCCTCTGGAAGGAGGCTCACGAAAAGAAGCTTGTGGATCAGATTGGTAAGCCCGGTGATGTGATACGAAGATTTGCCGCCGATAGAGAGTTGAGATTCTTAGGCGATTTGCTGTTATATGCTGAGCAACTAATCCGTGAGAAGCCAGGCCACTGGGAATACATGCTGACGGCTGAACTTCTTGATTTCCATCTCGCACCAGTGCTGAGGAAAGCGAGGGATTTGTCGCAGGGCCTGATAGTCAAACCAAGCAAACCTCTTCCTCCAGACGAAATATTTACTTGGCTACACCATAAAGTTATAGAACTTGCGGCATCTCCCAATACATTCTTGGCGCTTCTCGAAGAAATCAAGGTATCGTGGGGGCCTCCGGGAATTCCGGGTGAGGCAGCAAACATTAATCACGTCTGCCGACTCTTTGCACAGGCGGCCGATTTCCTGGTGACGATTGCCGAAGAAATTAGGTTTACGTATCTACCTGAAGGCTTTGAGGGCTTGGTTCGCGCTTTGGTTGAGGGCGCCTTGTTCCCCATCAAACGTATGCCGGAGCTGGCGGCATTCATCCGGTCAATCTTCAGTCAAGACGCGCCAAGCGGCACACACCACTTCCAGTTGGTGCTCGAATTGCCAGATGGTTGGGCCGAGCGTGTAGCCCGAGAAATGCAGGTCGCCAAAACAGCGTTCTTGAGGGATCTCTAATCTCTAGGAGAAGCCCAATTTGAAGGCTGCTATAGCTTTCCAAACTTATCCATCTGCGCCATAAGTGCCGCGCCACAACGTGCTCGATTTCAGCGCGCAGACCGATGCTCTATTAGACTCGACGGAGAGAATCGGGGGCTTTGGCGTGATCCTTTATGAGAGCGCTGCTTCCAACTTTTGCGTAATAAAAAATCGGTGAGATTTAAAAGCCCATAGTCCAGTGGCTTACGGTGTGTCGATCATTTGTCGATAGTCACGTAGACCTACCCTCACGAAAAATTTTGATTTTGTGCTACGTCTGCGAGCAGGCGACCATTTACAGCCATAATCGTCGTCCCTAAAGGTCGTGCACCGCAGCAATAAGGGGGTAGAATGCTTCGTAGACTTTACGACTGGACCATGTCGCTGGCCGGCCGCAAATCAGCGGAAATTTGGTTGGCGGTCATCGCCTTCGTCGAAAGCTCGATCTTCCTCGTGCCCGCCGATGTGTTGTTCCTGCCGATGTCGCTCGCAAAACCGGAGCGCGCCTGGCGCTATGCGCTGACGGCGACGGTTGCTTCCGTGCTTGGAGGCATTGCCGGCTGGGCGCTCGGCTATTACGCCTTCGAGGCGATCGCCAAACCGATCCTGATTTTCTACGGAAAGCTCGACGCTTTCAACGCGATGAGCGCAGGCGTCACCTACCAGACGATCGTGCTGCTGCTCGTCACCTCGGGCTTTGCGCACCTGCCGCCGATCAAGGTGGTGACGATCCTGTCGGGCGTCGCCCATATCGATCTCGGCCTCTTCATCATCTCGGCGATCGTCGCCCGCGGCGCACGTTTCTTCTTCCTTGCCTGGCTGCTGCGCCGCTACGGCGAGCCGATTCGGCATTTCATCGAGAAGCGTCTCGGCCATATCGTCATGGCCGTCGCCGCCGTCCTCATTCTTCTCTACATCGTCTTCCATTATGTCCTGGCGCGCTGACCACGGAGCCCTACGCATGTCACAGAGTTCGCCTCAATCCCGCGCCGGCCTCGGCTATTCCGTGCTGATGACGATCGGCATGATTATCGTCATCGGCTCGGCGCTCGCGTTCCAATATATCGGCGGCTATATCCCCTGCCATCTCTGCCTGATGCAGCGCCAGCCCTACTACTACGGCATCCCGGTCGCGATCCTCGGTGTTCTCTCGGCCGCTCTCGGCCTGCCCAAGTGGATCACCCGCGCCTTGCTTGCAATCGCCGGCATCCTGATGGTGGTCGGCGGCGGCATCGGCGTCTACCACTCCGGCGTCGAATGGCACTTCTGGGCCGGCCCCTCCACCTGCTCGACCTCGGCCGGCAGCATGACCCAGAATGCAGCCGATCTGCTCAACGAACTCAACACCATCAAGGGCCCGTCCTGCACCGACGCCGCACTGCGCATCCTCGGCCTGTCGATGGCCGGCTGGAACGTGGTCGCCAGCGTGATCCTCGCTGCAATCGCTTGCGTGGGCGTGAGGAAGGCGGCGTAAGACCTTCTTTCCGGAGGAGAGAAGGCGGACGCAGCCCAAGGGCAATATCTGCCGTGGGGATGGCCCCCTCATCCGACCCTTCGGGCCACCTTCTCCCCGCTGGGGAGAAGGGGAACCTCGATGCGCAGTTCCGTATCCGGCACAGACAATCACGCCGACAACAAAGGTCTTCTCTCCAGCGGAGAGAAGGTGGGCGCGAGCGATCGAGTGGAACAAGATCGCGAGAGGCCGGATGAGGGGGACGAGAAGCGACGGCTTGGAGCGCCCTGAGCGCAAGCGAAGGGCAATACCTGAAGTGCGGACGAAACCGCCTGTCCGCTGGCCCTTCGGGCCACCTCCTCCCCAACGGGGAGAAGGAAAAATCTTAAGGCTGCAGTTCCGTATCCCAGTAGAGATAGTCGAGCCAGCTGTCGTGCAGGTAGTTCGGCGGGAAAAGCCGGCCGTTATTGTGCAGGTCCTGCACCGTCGGCTGGTAGGGCTTTTGCGCCGGGAACATGCCGGCCTGCTTCGGCAGCTTGCTGCCCTTGCGCAGATTGCACGGCGAGCAGGCCGCGACGACGTTTTCCCAGGTGGTCTCGCCGCCATGGGCGCGCGGGATGACGTGGTCGAAGGTCAGGTCGTCATGGGTGCCGCAATACTGGCATTCGAACCGGTCGCGCAGGAAGACGTTGAACCGGGTGAAGGCCGGATTGCGTGAAGGCTGAACGTAAGTCTTCAGGCACACCACGCTCGGCAGCCGCATCGAGAAGCTCGGCGACGAAACGGAGTGATCGTATTCTGCGATGATATTGACACGGTCAAGGAAGACCGCCTTGATCGCGTCCTGCCAGGACCAGAGCGACAAGGGATAATAGCTGAGCGGCCTATAGTCAGCGTTCAAGACGAGCGCCGGCAAAGACTGCGGGGAGACTGCAATCGTCAAGGAACCCTCCTGGTCGATTCGGCATCTACGCTATTGTATATTAGGCCGGTTGTTACAGGATTGTGAAGTCCAATAAATTCAGTGCGTACCGGCCCTCCCCAGGGGCCGCAGATCAGTCGATGGGCAGCGCATCCCGCTTGGTGCGCACGGCGTAATAAGCCCAGAACAGCCGCGCTGCGACAGACCGCCATGGCGTCCAAAGTGCCGCTTCGACGGCAAGCTCCTTTGCGAGCGGTCTGACATCGCGGCCGAATGCCAGCGCGACGGCCGCCTGGAGCGCGACATCGCCGGATGGAAACACATCTGCGTGACCGCCGCAGAACATCAGGTAGACCTCGGCCGTCCACGGGCCGATTCCCTTGATCGCTGTCAGCTGCTTCAGCGCTGTCTCCGGGCTTTCGAGGCTGAGCGACTGCAAATCGAGGCTGCCGTCGGCAACCGCGCCCGCGACGCGCGCGAGCGTATCCGCCTTGCCGCGCGACAGGCCGAAAATGCGCCAGGCCTCCGGTTCGAGGCCGAGATAGGCCTCCGCCATCGGCATGCCGATTGCAGCCGTCATGCGCCCCCAGATCGCATCGGCGCTTGCCCGCGACACCGCTTGCGACACGATGATATGGGCAAAGCCGGCAAAGCCGGGTTCGCGCAGCCGCAAGGGCACAGGCCCTGTTTCCGCGATGATCTGCCGCAGGCGCGGATCGATCACGGCCAGAGCCGCCAATCCTTCCGCTACATCCTCATCGCCGCTGATAATCCGCATGTCCTGCCCTTTTTTCACCGCCTCGTCCGCGCATGGCCGAAGCGGGCTTTTCATGGCAGAAGAAAGCATGATCGCGATTCCCCGTCAAAAGCCGACCTTCCGCTTTGCGCCGAGCCCGAACGGAACGCTGCATCTCGGCCATGCGCTCTCGGCCTCGCTGAATTTCGACATGGCGCTCGAGGCCGGCGGCCGTTTCCTGCTGCGCATCGAAGACATAGACCAGGCGCGTTGCACACCCGAATTCGAAGCCGGCATCTTCGCCGACCTCGCCTGGCTCGGGCTCGACTGGGAAAAGCCGGTGCGCCGCCAATCCGAACATGTTGCGGAATATCAAGCGGCTCTGCACACGCTGATCGCACGCGGTCTGGTCTATCCGGCGTTCCTGACCCGTGGCGAGGTCAAGGCAAAGGTTGCGGCAGGAGAAGCTGGCGGCAAGCCCTGGCCGCGCGATCCCGACGGTACGCCGCTCTATCCGCCCGACGACCGCGAGCGCAGCGACACCGAGCGACGACGCCTGCTGGAAAGCGGCCTCAAACATGCCTGGCGGCTGGATATCAGCGCCGCCGTCGCCACTGTCGGCCAGCCGCTCCATTGGCGCGAAAGCGGCGATGGCGACAGGGGAGAAATCCTCGCTGACCCCGCCGCCTGGGGCGATGTCGTGCTGTCGCGCTCGGACGCGCCGTCGAGCTATCATCTCTCGGTGGTGATCGACGATGCGAGCCAAGGCGTCACCCATGTCGTGCGCGGCCTCGATCTTTTCCGCGCCACCTCGATCCACCGCCTGCTGCAAAGCCTGCTCGGCCTGCCTGAGCCGCTTTATCATCATCACCGGCTGATCCTCGGCGACGACGGCCGGAAGCTGTCGAAGAGCCTTGGCGATACCGGCATTGCCGAATGGCGCCGGCGCGGACTGTCACCGGCGGAGCTTCGCCGCCGCATCGGCCTCTAGGCTCTTATTTGCTGGTGTTTCTGCAGCGGCTGGGGTTTCCGATATGGCATGGCTTTCCGGCATGCCAC
>JAGWJK010000436.1 GCA_028865845.1 Rhizobiaceae bacterium | reverse complement strand
TCCATTGCGACGAAACCGACGATCCGATGTCGCGCCACATCGAGACCTTGGCGGCCGAAACCATCCGCTTCGGCCTGCAGGGTCGGGTCGCCGGCTCGCACCTGACCTCCATGCACTCGATGGACAATTACTACGTCTCGAAACTCATCCCGATGATGGCCGAGGCCAGGATCAACGTCATTCCGAATCCGCTGATCAACATCATGCTGCAGGGCCGCCACGACACCTATCCAAAACGGCGCGGCATGACCCGCGTGCGCGAGCTGATGGAGGCGGGGCTCAACGTCTCCTTCGGGCATGACTGCGTCATGGATCCCTGGTACTCAATGGGCTCCGGCGACATGCTCGAAGTCGCACACATGGCGATCCATGTTGCTCAGATGGCCGGGATAGAAGACAAGAAGAAGATCTTCGATGCCATCACGGTCAATTCCGCAAAGACCATGGGGCTCGAGGGCTATGGCCTGGAGAAAGGCTGCAACGCCGATCTCGTCATCCTGCAGGCCAACGACACGCTGGAGGCGCTGCGCCTCAAGCCGACGCGGCTTGCTGTTATCAGACGCGGCAAGGTCATCGCTCGCTCCGCGCCACGCATCGGCGAGCTATTCCTGGACGGCCGACCGGGACACATCGACAGTGGACGCGATTACGTTCCGATAGCCTGAACGTGCCGCTGAGCCCAATTGAGGCCTGCGAGGCACCGTCATGGCAGTGGGTGCCCATTTGCGCTAATTTGCTGTATCTGCAGCCGCGCCGATTGCGTTCAGCACCTCTGCGCCGCCGTCGGGCTGTAGTCGCTTCAAAGCGAGGTGCGCAACCGCGTCTCGCCTCAACAAGGCCTGGTTCCATGAACGAAGAACAATTCATCGCGCTCTGCAAAGACGGAAAATTCAAGGAAGCCCTGGCGCTTGCCTTGCAGGGCCGTGAAAAGGCGAAGTTTTCGCCAAGCCGCTTTTCCATGGACAAGAAGACGGGAAAGCCGATCTTCTACCGCGGCAACAAGCGCGTCGAGATGGATGAAGAAGGCGAATGGCAGCTGGCGAAGAACAGCTGGTAGCCGGTCACTTCGATTGCCCGGCGGCGCCTATAATCCACCGGACAAGGCACCCACTGGGCAATGACAACCCTCAACTCGATCGCTTTATCGCCTGTTCGCCGAATGTGATGCTGGCGGAGACCGTCCGGTTTCGTCCGGCAGCCTTCGCCTCCAACAAGGCGGCGTCCGCGCGTGACAGAAGTGTCGCGATCGACCCGGCGAGAGGCGAAGACGCTACTCCGACCGAAATGGAAACCGCCCCCAGCACTCGTCCGCGATGGGCGAGCGGCGTTGCAAGTACGCGTGAACGGATCTGCTCCGCGAGCTGAAAACCCTCTTCTTCCGTGGCCTCGTGCAGGAGGACCGTGAACTCCTCGCCGCCGAAGCGATAGGCGGTCCCGGCCGTGCTCACCGTATCGACCAGGATCTGCGCCACGTATCGCATCACTTCGTCGCCGGCATCATGCCCGTGTTCGTCGTTGAAACGCTTGAAGTGGTCAATGTCGATCATCATGCAGACGATCGGCTGGTGCGCTTCGTCTCTCGCATAGCGGTTCAGGGCTTCGTCGAGCGAACGTCGGTTGAACAGCCCGGTCAAGGCGTCGCGAACGGCAAGGTTCGTCAATTTGTCCCGCAGCTGCAGGTTGGCGACCGCAAGGCCGATATTTTCCGCGATCAGCTCCAGATAGAGACGTGAGGTTTCGGAGGCGGCCTGCGATTGCGGCCGCTCTTCCAGGTAGAGCAAGCCGATCGCATCGCCCTGCGCCGTCAGCGGCACGCAGAGGCCCGCAACCTCCTGATCATCGAGATGCTGGCAAGGAATGTCGTTGTGCGAAGCGTCGCTGACATGCGGACGTCCACGGCGCAGACCCCAGCACGCATTTGCCGGAAAGACGCGCTCGGGCCGCACCGGATCAAGCCAGGTGCTGACGCGCGTCAGCATCGTTCTGCTCTCGTTCATGACATAAAGATTGCCGGCGAAATTAGGAAAGATCTGCGGCGCGAACAACGCGACGACCTCGGCCAGCTCGTATTGGGCGGCACAGGCCTGCAGCCGGTGCATCATCTGCAGGATCAGATCCTTGGTCTGCTGGTCCCTCCGCCGTTCGGCATCCAGACGCTCGCGCTCGATGCCGTTTTCCCGGAAAATATGGATGGCCTCGTTCATCTCGCCAATTTCATCCCGCCGGCTGTCCAGCGGCACTTCGACTTCGTAGTCCTGCTTGGCGAGCCTGTTGACGATCCCGGTCATACGCATCAGCGGCAGGGCCACACGCCGCCTGAGGATGAAATAGAGGACGGCCAGGAAGACGGCGGCGGTGAGGCCCAGCATCGTCTTCGCGATCGCGCCCCAGAAATCGCTTCGCGCCTTCGCCTGATCCATCGCCGATTCCGTCCGCGTGGCAGTCAATTCGCGGAACCGGCGGACGGTATCGAGGACAGCGGTCTGGAGGCGGTCATGCTCCGGCCCAAACAATGTCTGTTGTGCGCCCAGCCTGTCGCCGCTGCGATAGGCCGCAACCGCTCCCTCCTCGACTTTGTCCAGCACATCCGCATCGGATTCGATTTCATCGAGAGCAGCGAGTTCAGCCGCAGAGCCGCCGAGCGCGCGGATGTTGCCGATGGCGGTTTCGCGACGGCGCTCCTCGCCTTCCTTCCCCTGAAACGCCTGGAGATGCCGATCCTCGCCCCTCATGACGTAGAGACGTGCCTCATCGGTCGTCTCCTCGGCGCCGAGCGCAAGCTCTTCGCCGAGATCGTCAAGCGCCAGATGTTCCTGGACCGTCAGTCTCTCCAGATCGGCGCTGTGAGAGGAAAAAATGAAGGCAGCACCGGACACCACAGTCAGAAACACCGTGATGCCATAGGCCCAGTTTGTGATCGCACTTATCCGCATATGCAGAAATTAGGTCTTCCGCATTTAAAGACAATTAACGGCTGGGGGTTGCAAACAAAATCAGCCACTCCTGGTAGCGGGCGCGAGTGTATCGCTCCAACGCCCGAGTGCATTTCATTGCCCGCGCATGACGTCCGCAGATTGGCGGACGACCTCGGAAATCTGCAGAAACTGCTTGGCCAAAGGGCTCGTCTTGCGCCAGATCATGCCGATCGTCCGGGAAGGCCGGGCATTCTGAAAACGCGCGACGGAGACCGACGCCGAGCGCGTCTCGACCTCCACGGCCATTTCCGGGATCAAGGTGACGCCGATGCCGGCGCTGACCATCTGCACCAGCGTCGACAGCGAACTGCCGTCCAAGAGCTCTCGCGGCAAGGCCGAATGGATGTTGCAGAAGGATAGAGCCTGATCGCGGAAGCAGTGCCCCTCCTCCAGCAACAGCAGTCGCATCTCGCGCAACGCCTCGCGATTGGGCACCGGCTTGCCCTCGTCCTCGCCCGGTCGGACCAGCACGAAATCTTCGGAAAACAGCGCAACTTCGGTCAACGACGGTTCGGACACAGGCAAGGCAACGACGGCGGTGTCGAGCCGGCCCTCGGCCAATTCCTGAACCAGCTTCGAGGTCAATGTCTCGCGGACATGGATCTCGAGCCCGTCATACATGCGGCTAAGATTGCCGATGATCGCCGGCAGCAGATAGGGCGCGACTGTCGGGATGACACCGATGCGCAGCCGTCCGACAAGCCGTTCCTGTGAAGCGCGAGCCAGATCCGCCAGTTCATCGACCGAACGAAGGATGTCGCGCACCCGCAGTGCAAAGGCTTCTCCAAAGCTGGTAAGGCGCACCTGTCGCGCACCCCTTTCGAAGAGCTCAGTACCCAGCGATTCCTCCAACTCCTTGATCTGCATCGACAAGGCGGGCTGGGAGATGGCGCAAACATCCGCTGCGCGCCCGAAATGGCCGTGCCGCGCCAGCGCTTCGAAATAGCGGAACTGCTTGAGGGTTAGGTTTGTCATAACCTCACCTTATCGCGACGATCAGAAAATCCAACTTAAATTAATGGCATCGCTTGGCTATAGTGCTGTCTGACGAGATGAGACGCGGCCGCTGTCACACGTCATCATTGCACTGATGGTAGGCAGGGCGCAGCTCATTGACGTTCAGACCATTCAAACCATCCGCCTGGAAGCCCGCTTCGTCGCGGGGCCTTGTCCGGGTGGATCAATTCAATCAGACGAGGGAGAGAAATATGGACGAAAAAGTCGAGACAACGGGCAAGTGTCCGGTCGTGCATACCCACACGACGAATGGCGGTCGCTCCAATCGTGACTGGTGGCCGAACCAGCTGAGCATCAAGATCCTCCACCAGCATTCCTCCCTGTCCGATCCGATGGGCAAGGCGTTCAACTATGCCGAGGAATTCAAGAAGCTCGACCTCGAGGCCCTGAAGAAGGACCTTCACGCGCTGATGACCGACAGCCAGGATTGGTGGCCGGCAGACTTCGGCCACTACGGCCCGCTTTTCATCCGCATGGCATGGCACAGCGCCGGCACGTACCGCACGGGCGACGGCCGCGGGGGCGCAGGTGCCGGTCAGCAGCGTTTCGCGCCGCTCAACAGCTGGCCTGACAACGTCAACCTCGACAAGGCGCGCCGCCTCCTCTGGCCGATCAAGCAGAAATACGGCAACAAGATCTCTTGGGCCGACCTGATGATCCTGACTGGCAATGTCGCCCTGGAATCCATGGGCTTCAAAACCTTCGGCTTTGCCGGCGGCCGTGCCGATGTCTGGGAGCCAGAGGAAGACGTCTACTGGGGCGCTGAAAAGACCTGGCTCGATGACAAGCGCTACACCGGCGACCGTCAGCTCGAAAACCCGCTCGCCGCTGTGCAGATGGGCCTCATCTACGTCAATCCGGAAGGCCCGAACGGCAATCCGGACCCGATCGCCGCTGCGCGCGACATCCGCGAAACTTTCGCGCGCATGGCGATGAACGACGAGGAAACC
>JAGWJK010000435.1 GCA_028865845.1 Rhizobiaceae bacterium | reverse complement strand
TACTCATCTTCCCGCCGGTTCGTGAGCGGCGACAGGAATTGATGCAAGAGATAGCCGTGTGCCGCATGAATCTGCACGAGATCGATGCCGATCTTTGCCGCCCGGCGCGCGGCATCGGCAAAAGCGTTGCGAATATGCTGCATTGCCTGTCTGTCGAGTGCCTCGGGTATTATCCCGTTCTCTGCGTGGTAGGGGACGGCAGACGGCGCGACTGTCGGCCATCCAAGCGCATCCGTGGGCTGGAAATAACCCCCGCCTTTCCAGGGAACTTCGGTGGATGCCTTTCGACCGGCATGGCTGAACTGAATGGCAATCGGCGTATCCGACCAGCGGCGTACGCTCTCCAGCGTCAGCGCCATAGCGGCGAGCGTCTGGTCGTTCCAGAGCCCGACATCGGCGTAGGTGATACGCCCCTCCGGCAGCACCGCCGTCGCCTCGATCGTCACCAGTGCCGCCCCCGAGAGCGAGAGCTTGCCGATATGGATCAGGTGCCAGTCATTCATGCAGCCATCTTCGGCAGAATACTGGCACATCGGCGCAATGACGATGCGGTTGGCGAGGCCAAGCCCTCTGATCTGGATGGGCTGAAAAAGATGCGCTTTTGCCACGATTGGTCTCCATCCCTGTCGCAACCCGCCTCGAATGCGCCGCCGCTGATTTCGTCTATCGATCGATTGGAAGAGGTGCCGTGGCCTCGACGAGATTTTCTTGCCGAAGCGTCCGCCAGAAGTCCGGCGGAATCTGCGTGTTGAGAGCCTCGTGATCGCCCTTGACGCGATCCGGCTTGCTCGCTCCGGGGATCACCGAAACGATGGCGGGATGCGCGAGGCAAAATTGCAGGGCGGCCGCCTTGATCGGCACGCGATAGCGTTCAGCGATCTCCTTCATCCGGGCAACCTTGGCGAGGATTCCCGCCGGGGCGTCGGCATATTCGAAATGGCTGCCACCCGCTAGGATACCGGAACTGTAGGGACCGCCGGCGACGATCTGAACGTCCCGGCGCCGTGCCTGCGGCAACAGATTCTTCAAGGCGTCAGCATGGTCGAGCAGCGTATAGCGGCCGGCGAGCAACGTACCGTCGGGCCTGACATCGCCAAGATTGAGAAGCGCCTCGACCGGCTCGATGCGGTTCACGCCGAGCCCCCACCCCTTGATCATCCCCTCGTTGCGCATCTTGTCGAGCGCGCGCATGGCGCCGGCATGTGCCGTCGCGAATACCTCCCTCCACGCGCTACCATGAAAATCCTCTGCGACGTCGTGGACCCAGACAAAGTCGATCCGGTCGACACCCATACGCTTCAGACTGTCGTCGATGGAGCGCTTCGCCCCGTCTGCAGAATAGTCGTAGATGACCTTGTTCTTGCGACCATACTGGAACAGCGTGCCCTTCTCGCCAAATTCCTGCGCATCGGTGACAACCTCGTCGAGAATGATACGCCCGACCTTGGTGCTGAGCACGTAGTCGTGGCGGTTGTGCTTGCTAAGTTCGCGGCCGAGCCGGATTTCGGCGAGACCGGCGCCGTAAAACGGTGCGGTATCGAAGTAACGGGTACCCGCACTCCAGGCAGCGGCCACGGTCGCCTCTGCCTCCTCGTCCGGGATATTGCGAAACATATTTCCGAGCGGTGCAGTTCCAAATCCCAGCGGACCATGGGGCAGATTGCTTTGGATCGTCATCACAGGCTCCTGATATCGGCATGATGGAGAAAGAAGGGCAGTCGAAAGCGCCAACTATGCGGTGGCAAGCTGTGGTGCGCGAGGCAGGCTGATGGCAAAGATCATGAGGCCGAGAAGCGTCAGAATGAACCCGGCCCACACCGCCGAGAGCAGACCGAGGCCGGCCGCGATCGCCGCACCGCCAGCCCACGCTCCGATTGCATTGGCGACGTTGAGCGCTGCAAGGTTCATCGCGCCCATCAAAGTCGGCGCTTCCGGCGCAAAACTCGTCAGCCGAACCTGGATCGTCGGAATGGCGATCATCATCGTCATGCCGACGCCGAAGAGCCCGATCATGAGCACCAAGACATTTCCGCCGAAATAAGCAAGGGCCGCGAGCACGATCAGAGCGCTGCCAAATCCGACGATCAGGCCTCTCGAAGGATGGCTGTCGGCAATTCGTCCGCCGATCAGATTTCCGGCCGTCATGCCGATACCGAAAAAAGCAAGTGCTGGCGGAATCCAGCCGCGATCGATGGCCGCGACATCCGTCACGAATGGCCCGATGAAGGTGTAGACTGCAAAGATACTCGCGACACCAAGCGCCGCGACGAGCATCATGATCCAGACCGAGCCGCGACGCAGAGAACTCAGCTCCTGGGCAATCGGCCCGCCGTTCAAAGCGCTGGTTCTTGGAACCCATGCCGAGAGTGCCAGTAGGGCCAGCACACCGACACCGGCAACCGTGAAATAGGTATTCCGCCAGCCAAGATTCTGGCCGAGGAACGTTGCAATCGGAGAACCGATAATCGTCGCAACCGTCAGCCCTGTCATCACGAGCGCGAATGCCTTGCCCCCATGTCCCGGTCCGACGATATAGGAGGCGACAACCGCGCCGGCGCCGAAATAGGCGCCCTGCGGCAGGCCGCTGATGAAACGCGCCAGCACGAACATGCCGAGATTGCCGGCGAGGGCCGAAAGCGCGTTGCCGACAATGAAAAGGCCGAGCAAGCCGAGCAGCAAGGTTTTCCGGTTTAGCCGCGCTGCGGCAAGCGTGACGAGCGGCGCACCCGTCACCACGCCGAAGGCATAGGCGGTGATCGCATTCGTCGCTGCCGGAATGCTGATGCCGAGGCTTTCGGCGAAGAGTTGCAGAACCCCCATGCTGGCGAATTCGGATGTACCGATGCAGAAGCTTCCGAGCGCCAGCGCAAACAGCGTCAAGCCGCGCGGCCGGTGTTGCGCCGCATCTGTGCAATGGGATACAACCGCCTTGCATTGAGGTTCGAACGCCTTTTCAAGCATGGTGCTCCCGAACTCCTCTCTGTTGTCCCGACCGGGATTTGATCTCAAGTGGGTGATCGGCGCCGGACGCCCGCTGGCTCAACTCCGAACGATGTCGCGAGATTGAAATTGCAATCGCTGATATTAGCGATGCCTCAGCGGACGGTGCGTTAAGCCTCGTGAATCCGCGAGAATTCTGCGCCTGACCTCGGCAAGGTTTAACTATTTGTCCGGCGTCACGACATCCAACGGCTTGGCAAGGATTGCCGTGCGCGAGGCGATATCGCCGATACGAGCGAGATAATGCTTGAAATGCGCCGATGCGCGGTGGAAGGCGACCGCATCCTCATCGACGTAGAGCTCGTCGAGAACGAAATGGCCGGGTGCGGCGGCCTCCCGCCAAAGATCATAGCGCAGGTTGCCGGGTTCGGCTCTCGATGGCGCGATCATGCCGCGCAGAAGCGTGTCGAGTTCCGTTTCATGCCCTTCCTTGGCAAGGAATAATGCGACTGTCTTCATCGACGACCCCATTTCCATCCACCTTCTCTCGTTGCTTCATGTAACAGCGGCAAGTCTAACGCATCGCTTGAAAGTAAGGCGCTAATCGTCGTGAACGCCGGTGAAATGCAGCCGCTACCCGCGCTGGTCACCGCGAAATACTCATTAGAAAAATCTGAAGTTGCGCTTCTCGGCCAAATGATCTGCGCAGAAGGGCCTTTTACCTTTTTTAACCGCCGACAGCGGTCCAACTGCGCTATTGCTGCCTTACATCCGAATGTGACGGCCAATTTTTACTGCTTGAAACGTCGCCAATCCGGACGGGCTTGTCCTGGCCAACGTCATCGCTTTACTGCAAGGAGCGTCCCATGGACGGCATTTATGCCTTCGGATCCTATCGCCTGCATCCAGCGATCCGTGTGCTCACGCGCGACGGTGCCGAAGTTACGATGGGCAGCCGGGCTTTCGACATGCTCGTCGCACTTGTGTTGCGCAACGGCGATGTGATTTCGCGCCGCGAGCTGATTGCCTTCGCCTGGCAAGGATTAAGTGTCGAGGAGTCCAACGTCCGTGTGCAGATTGCTCATCTGCGTCGTGAGCTCGGCTGCGGCGTGGACGGCATGCGCTACATTATCAGCATACCCGGCCGGGGCTATTGCTTTGTCGCGCCGGTCGAAAGGCTGGAAGACGATCGGCTGCCGGAAGAGCCGCACGAGTTCGTTTCCGATGTGCCTGAGCCAGACCCCTCGCCTGCGCTGAACGTCAGTCCTCCACGGCGCCCCGGACATCTGCCGCGCGCTCACGAACAGGCGCTCGGGCGCAATGAAAATGTGGCCGAGCTGTCGCGGGCGATCACCGCACGCCGCTTTGTCTCCGTTGTCGGGCCGGGCGGTGTCGGCAAGACGACACTGGCGGTATTGGTGGCACATACCCTCAACGCGGCGTCCCGCACCGTCTATTTCATCGATCTCAGCTACATTGAAAGAGGCTCGCCCGTCATCGGTGCAGTCACTGCGGCTCTCGGCCTTTCACGAACGAGCGAAGACGTGAAATCCGACCTGCTCGCTCTCCTTTCGAAGGAAGCCGCACTTCTCATCCTCGACAATTGCGAGCATGTGATCGATGAGGTAACCGCGCTTGTCGACTTCGTGCTCGGCCATGCGGCAAATACCCATATTCTCGTTACCAGCCGCGAGGCGCTGCGGCTACAAGGCGAGGCCATCTACCTGCTGCGCCCGCTCGCCTCGCCACCGCATACGGGCCGATTGACTGCCGCGCAGGCGCTCGTCTGGCCGGCGGTTGCGCTCTTCATGGAGCATGCGTTTGACGGAGGTCACCACCAACAGCTCGGTGACGACCAAGCCTCGACCGTTGCCGCCATCTGCCGGCGGCTCGATGGAAATCCCCTCGCCATCCAGATGGTTGCAAGCCGTGTCGGCACCTATGGCTTCGAGATGGTTTCCAATTTGCTGACCGATCAGTTGGCCCTCAGCTGGCGCGGCAGCCGGGA
>JAGWJK010000434.1 GCA_028865845.1 Rhizobiaceae bacterium | reverse complement strand
ATTTGAGATCCCAGAGCGCCACGTCGATCGCAGCAAGCGCCAGATGCGTGATCCCCGCGCGGCCGACCCACTGCAGGGCCGGATACCGCGCAAGCTTCGTCCACAGACGCTGTTGATCGGAAGCATCCTCGCCGATCAGCAACGGCGCATAGCACTCGCTGATGCAGGATGTGATCAGCCTGTCTGAGGCAAGATGGGCATGTGTGCCGGTGAAACCGTAGCCTTCGAGGCCGTCGGTCGTGACGATCTTCGCACCGACGACGCCCCAATGGGTAATGCTGTGCGTCGAGTCGGCAATCGAATCCGACGTCAGCGGCAGATGGAGAATAAACGGTTGGACGGAAGCGATTTTCATGTTTGAACCCGATTGTGATTGATCAATGCAAGAGCTGGGAGAGGAAGTCGCGGGAGCGCTGGTGCTTGGGTGCCGCGAAGAACTCCTTCGGCGGCGCCTCCTCGATGATCCGGCCCTTGTCCATGAAGACGACGCGGTCGGCGACCTGGCTGGCGAAGCCCATTTCGTGGGTGACGCAGACCATCGTCATGCCCTCGGATGCCAGTGACACCATCGTGTCCAGCACCTCCTTGACCATTTCAGGATCGAGCGCCGAAGTCGGCTCGTCGAACAGCATGATCTTCGGCTGCATGCAGAGCGCCCGGGCAATCGCGACGCGCTGCTGCTGACCGCCGGAAAGCTGCGACGGGTACTTGTCCGCCTGATCGGCGATACGCACCTTTCGCAGCATCTCGATAGCCTTTTCCGAGGCTTCCTTCTTCGATTTGCCGAGCACGCGGATCGGCGCGAGCGTGCAATTCTCGATCACTTTCAGATGCGGAAAGAGATTGAATTGCTGAAACACCATGCCGATGTCGCGGCGTGGCGCCATCCGGCCATGGGATTTCTCAACCAGCGGCTTGCCATCAATTTCCACCGATCCTTCTTGAAGCTCCTCCAGGCCGTTGATGCAGCGAATAAGCGTTGATTTCCCCGAACCGGAAGGCCCACAAATAACGATCTTTTCGCCTCTGGCGACATCCAAGTTCACATGATCGAGGGCCTGAAAGGCTCCGAACATTTTAACCGCGCCTCGCAGCTTAACGAAAGCGCTGCCGTTTCCGCTCATGAAACTCCTCCTCTTCGATTGATCGGCTTGTAACCTGAAACCGGCCATCCAGAAAACAAAAAATTTTTTATTTTTTATTTTTCTATTGCGTCGATCGCAAAGCTGAACGATGGTCTGCCCATGAACATGATCAAGACGACATTGGCCGAACAGGCCTACCAGGAACTGCGCTCGCGCATCGTCAGCGGCCGCCTCGCAGGCGGACAGCGGCTGTTGCCGAACGAACTCGCATCCGATCTCGGCATCAGCCCCACGCCCGTTAAGGAAGCATGCCTTCGGCTGGAGGCGGACGGGCTCGTGGTGAATTCATCAAGGCGCGGCATGGTCGTCCGCAGCTTCAACGTTGAAGACGTCGAAGAACTCTATGCAGCGCGCATGCTGATCGAGAAGGGCGCTCTGGAAGCCGCCTTCGACGCCGGCTGGATCGACGATGCTCTGCAGCGGACGTTGGGGGAATGCCTGGAAAACCACCGTCGTTTCGCCGCGGGCTCAACGCTCGACGATCTCGCCAAGGCGCTCTCCTATGACCGGGCATTCCACAGCGCGCTCGTCGCGGCCGCGAGGATTCCGATGATTTCGGAGGCGCACACTCGCATCGTCGGACAAACCCATACGGTCTTCGTCGCCATTCCCGGCGACTACAGCCGATCGGTCGAAGAGCACCAGGCCATTCTCGACGCGATCGTGGCCGGCAAGAAGAGCCAGATCGTCAAGACCCTGCACCAGCATCTGGAACGAAGCCGGCAAAACACACTGCGCCAGGTGAAAGTGCTGGCGCAGACGATCGAAACAACCCTTCTTTAGCATCGGGGACCGAGCGTGAATTACCTAGACTTCTCCGGGACGTTCGCGCGAAGCGATCTCTTCCTTCACGGCGTCACGCTGACCGTGCTGCTGTCTGCGATTGCTCTGGTGCTTGGAATGTGTGTGGGCATTGCCGGTGCTCTCATGCGCCTTTCCGGATCGCGGCTGCTTTCGTCGGTTGCCGCGGCCTATGTGGAAGTCATCCGCAACACCCCTTTTCTGGTGCAGCTCTACATCGTCTATTTCGGCCTGCCGTCGGTCGGCATCCGCATTTCGGAGATGACGGCCGCTATCCTGTCGCTGACGCTTTATGCCGGCGCCTATATCACCGAGATCGTTCGCTCGGGCATCGAAACGATCAGCAAGGGACAGCGAGAGGCGGCCCATACACTTGGAATGTCGTCCTATCAGACTTTCCGCTATGTCGTTCTGAAACCGGCGATTTCCGCGATCTTTCCGGCGCTGACGAGCCAGTTCATTCTCATCATGCTGGCCTCGAGCGTGGTGTCTGTCATTTCTGTCTCGGAACTCACGGGCGCCGCGAACGACGTGCAGGGCCTGACCTTCAGAAGTCTCGAGGCCTATCTGGTGGTCGCCACCATCTACCTGATCCTGACCGCCATTTTCAAAGGCATCTTCGCTGCCGTCGACCGCACCCTCTTCTCCTTCCGCTACGTGGCCCGCTGAGCAATCCCATGTTCCAGACCTTCAACATTCATCACGTCGGATTTTTGCTCCAATGCACCAGCCTGACGGTCCTTCTATCGGCCATCGCCCTTGTCGGCGGCGGCATCGGCGGGGCGCTGATCGCCATGATGCGGCTGTCGCGATACGCGTGGCTGCGCTGGATCGCGCAGGCCTATATTTACGTGGTGCAGGGCACGCCGCTGCTAGTCCTCCTCTTCATCGCCTATTTCGGCATAGCGGATCTCGGATTTGACCTGCCGGCCATCTTCGCCGCGGGCATCGGCTTCACGCTCTATGCCAGCGCGTTCCTGGGCGAAATCTGGCGCGGCGCAATTCAATCGATCAACAAGGGACAGTGGGAGGCAGCCTTCGTCCTGGCGCTCGATTGGCGCCACACCATGACCGACGTGATCATCCCGCAGGCGCTTCGCGTCGCCATCCCGCCGACGATCGGCTTTACCGTCCAGGTCGTCAAGAACACCGCGCTGGCATCGATCGTCGGCTTCGTGGAATTGACGCGAGCCGGTCAGATCGTCGCCGGTGCAACATTCCAGCCGATGCGCGTCTATCTGACCGTCGCCGCCATCTACTTCGTTGTGTGCTCGATCCTGTCCTATGCCAGCCGACGCCTGGAACGCCGGCTGAAGCAGCAAACGACCTGATATCCAATTCATCATGACTGGGAGGAAAATCATCATGTTGAAAAGACTTGCCCTCGGGCTTGCCATGGCCCTCGCATCCATCGTTCCGGCAAAAGCCGAAAGCGCAATCGATACCATCGTCAAACGCGGCGTCATCAATGTCGGCGTCGGGCTCGGCACGCCGCCATACGGCCTCGTCGACAGCAACATGCAGCCTGACGGCTACGACGTTTCGGTCGCTCGCCTGATCGCGCGCGACCTCGGCGTGAAAATCAATCTGGTCGATACGACTGCTGCCAACCGCATTCCGAACCTGACCTCCGGCAAGCTCGACATCGTGATCTACTCATTCTCGATCACGGCCGAGCGGGCAAAGACCATCGCCTTCACCAATACTTATTATGTTGATCAGCAGGTCTATGTCGGACCGGCCGACAAGCCTGCAACCAAAATGGAAGACCTGGTCGGCCAGAAGATCGGTGTGACTCGCGCCAGCACCAACGATATCGCTGCCACCAAAAAGGCTCTCGATGGAACGCAGATCCAGCGCTACGACGACGACGCCACCACGTCCCAGGCTCTGTTTGCCGGTCAGGTCGCCGGTATCGTCACCAGCGGTGCTCTCGCCAAGGCCGTCGAGCAGCGCGATCCGAACCTGAAGACGCAATTCGTCGTCTCCTCGGCACCGATGGCCATCGGCCTGCGCCGCGACGATCCCGAAATGCTGCACTGGTTGAATACGGAAATCTTCATGCTGCAGACGACAGGCGAACTGCAGGCCCTGCAGCGCAAATGGATGGGCGCAGAGGTCGATCTGCCCCGCTTCTGATCCACCGGATCCGCGCCACGCGCGGATCCCTCAATCTGTACATTATCAAAGGCTCCAAGATGAAGATCACGGACGTCAAGGTGCGCTGCTGCCAGCGCAGACCCGGCGATTTCGCCGCCAGCGCATTTCGAACCGGAGATTTCGCCAAGTTCGAATTTCTCGTTGTCACCATGATTACCGATACCGGATTGGAGGCAACCGCCTTCGGATTTGCCGGGCGCTCGGCCCCGGGAGCGGGCAGGCTTATCGCCGACACGCTGCGTCCGTTCTTCATCGGCCGCGATCCGCTGGACCGCGAAAAGGCCTGGCATGAGTTCCGGGTGGCCGACCGGTGGTGGGGCCATTTGCCGATCTACGCCTACGGACCCTTCGATACCTGCCTCTGGCTATTGTCGGCCGCGGCGGCCGGCCAGCCACTCTACAAGTACCTCGGCGCCTACCGCGACAGCGTACCGGTCTACGGTAGCTCGATGATCCTGTCCCAGCCGGAGGATTATGTCAGCGAGGCGCTCCGCGCCAAGGCCGAAGGGTTGAAGGCATACAAGCTGCATACGCCGGGGCTCGACCTCGACTATGACATCGACATTCACCGTCAGGTGCGCGCAGCCGTCGGCCCGGACTTTACGCTGATGTCCGATCCCGTCTCCATGTTCAATCTTGAGCAATCGATCCGCTTCGGCCGCGAACTGGAACGCCTCGGCTTCTATTGGCTAGAAGAGCCGCTTTACGATGAGGATGTCCATTCGTTGCGCGAGCTTGCCCGCACGCTGGAAATCCCGTTGGTCGGCACCGAAGTGCTTGCCAAGCATCCCTACAGCATCGCCGAATGCATCTCGACACGCGTCGTCGACCGTGTCCGGGCC
>JAGWJK010000433.1 GCA_028865845.1 Rhizobiaceae bacterium | reverse complement strand
GACATCGCCGACGATGCCGATCTCTATGCAGCCGGACTGTCTTCCTTCGCATCGGTGCAGCTGATGCTCGGCATCGAAGAAAGCTTCGATATCGAATTCCCCGACAACCTGCTCAACCGCAAATCCTTTGCCAGCATCGCCGCCATCGAAAAGACCGTCGGCATGATCCTGGATAGCCGAAAGGTTGCCTGATGAGTACCGTCGTCGCACTGGTTGATCGTGAAGCCATGGATAGTCTGGCGGCGCGCGCCTCGCGTGTCGCTGCGATCGCGGGCAAGCATGCGGATGCCGTCGACATCGAGGGCCGTTTCCCGCGGGAAGCGGTCGAGGCGATGCGCGCCGAGCGGCTGCTGTCGATCCAAATACCGGCCGATCTCGGCGGCGAAGGTGCTTCGATGACCGAGATCGCCGAGCTGTGCTCGATCCTCGGTCAGGCCTGTGCGGCAAGCGCCATGGTCTTCGCCATGCATCAGATCAAGCTGTCGAGCCTGGTGGAACACGGTGCCGCGAGCGAATGGCATCGCGGATTCATGCGCCGCATCGCCGGCGAACAGCTCCTGCTCGCCTCGGCGACGACGGAAGGCGGCATCGGTGGCAATCTGCGCAACAGCCTCTGCGCCATCAAGGTCGAAGGTGACCGCTGTTTCCTGGAGAAGGATGCGACCGTCATCTCCTACGGCGCCCATGCCGACGCCATTCTGATCACCTCGCGCAGCCATGCCGAGGCGGCCTCGTCCGATCAGGTTCTGACGGTTTTCCTCAAGGATCAATACAGCCTGCAGCGCACAGTCGAATGGAACACGCTCGGCATGCGCGGCACCTGTTCCGACGGCTTCCTCTTCAAGGGCGAAGCGCCGGTCGAGCAGATCCTTCCTAAGCCGTTTGCCGAGATCGCGGCCCAGTCGATGCTCGCAAGCTCCCACCTTCTGTGGAGCGGCGTCTGGTACGGCATTGCCGCCGACGCGGTTGCCCGCGCCCAAGCCTTCGTCCGTGCCGCGGCCCGCAAGTCGCCCGGCACCCAGCCACCCGGCGCGCTGCGCCTCGCTGAAGTCTCCAGTCTGCTGCAGATGGTGAAGTCCAATGTCGTCGCCGGTTTGAAGGTCTACGAGGAAGCCAAGGCCGATCCAGACCGGCTTTCGTCCATGGCCTTCGCCGTCGCCATGAACAACGTCAAGATCGCGTCTTCGGAGATGATCCTGCCGATCATCAACCACGCCATGCTGATCTGCGGCATCATGGGCTACAAGAACGGTACGCCCTACAGCCTCGGACGGCATCTGCGCGATGCGCATTCCGCTCAACTGATGATCTCGAACGACCGCATCCTCGGCAACACGTCGACCATGCTGCTCGTCCACAAACAAGATACCAGCCTATTGGGGTAATCGTCATGGATATGCAGACTAACTTTCTTGACCGTCTTTTCGAATCCGGTCTTCTGATCGACACCGGCGTTGACGGGCTCTATGGCCGCAGCGGTCAGTTCGAAGACGTCATTTCCGCTTTCGAACGCCTGATCGACAAGTTCGGTGGCGCCGACGGTGCCGAAGCCATCCGCTTTCCGCCCGGCATGAACCGCGCTTTCTTCGAGAAGAGCGGCTACATGAAGAGCTTCCCGCAGCTTGCCGGCACCGTGCACAGCTTCTGCGGCAGCGAACTCGATCATATGAGCCTCCTGAAATGCATGGAGGTCGGCGACGACTGGACCAAGGACCAGCAGGCGACTGATATCGTGCTGACGCCGGCAGCCTGCTATCCGCTCTATCCGACGGTTGCCAAGCGTGGCGCTCTCTCCAACGACGGCGCGCTGTTCGACCTGCAATCCTATTGCTTCCGCCACGAGCCCTCGAAGGATCCTGCCCGTCAGCAGTTGTTCCGCATGCGCGAATATGTCTGCATGGGTACCGACAAGCACGTGACCGATTTCCGCCAGAGCTGGATGGATCGCGGCGTCGAGATGATGAAGGCCGTTGGGCTCGAAGTAACGATCGACGTCGCCAACGACCCGTTCTTCGGCCGCGCCGGCAAGATGCTCGCCAACAACCAGCGTGACCAGAACCTCAAGTTCGAGCTTCTGATCCCGATCACGTCCTCGGCCAAGCCGACCGCCTGCATGAGCTTCAACTACCATCAGGATGCTTTCGGCGCCAAATGGGGCCTGTATTTCGAGGACGGCAGCGTCGCGCACACGGCCTGCGTCGGCTTCGGCCTGGAGCGCATCGCTTTGGCGTTGTTCCATCACCACGGTCTCGACGTCAAGGAATGGCCGGAAAGCGTGCGCAAGGCGCTCTGGGGCTGATCGTCCCATGGCCTCCGTCTTTTCCGGGCTTGACCCCGCTGCCTATTCCCCCCATGCGCTCCACGACAGTGAGCGCATGTGGCCGGAAACCAATTGCTATATCGATCTCTGGATCGAAGTGCTGGCGAGCCTGAAGCTGCCACCGGAGGCCATGCTCGGCTTCACGATGAACCAGGATTTCGAAGGCGACCAATTCACCTTCTTCAAGGTGCCGCTCGAAGACCTCGAAACGCTCTATGGCATTCGCTGCACCGAACTGGCGATCTACGACAAGGTGCAGAACCATGTCGCCGAGCAGATCGGCCGTGGCCGGCTTTGCCTGGTGGAGATGGATTCCTTCTTCATGCCGGATACGCAGGGCGTCGGCTATCGCCGCGAGCACGGCAAGACGACGGTCGCCATCAACCGGATGGACATGGAAAAGCGCGAGCTCGACTATTTCCATAATGGCGGGTTCTTCCGGCTGTCGGGCGAGGATTTCGACGGGCTGTTCCAGCTGCATTTGACGGCCGAGGACCTGCCGTTCCTGCCCTATACGGAATTCGCGAAATTCCCGGACAAAGCCCCTGCGGAAAAAGCGATCCGCGACACGGCACGTCAGCTTCTCACCCATCATTTCCGCCGTCGCGCCGCTGCCAATCCGATCCGCGCCTTCGCTGCGGTCTTTCCGGCACAGGTTGCGGAAGTGGCGGAGCGTCCTTTCGGGTTCTTCCACAAATACGCCTTCAACACGCTGCGTCAGCTCGGCGCCAATTTCGAGCTCGCGGGCAGCCATCTCGATTGGTTGTCGGCGGATTTCTCCAAGGCCGCTGCCGAGGCACGGCGGATTTCGGAAGTGGCGAAATCCGTGCAATTCCAACTCGCACGCGCCGTGACGCGCAAGAAATTCGAGCCGCTGCAGACCGCGCTTGATCCGGCCGCGGATGCATGGGATTCCATGATGGGGCTGCTCGAAGACAAGCTTTGATCGGGGGATATCGAATGCACGGGCGTTTGGCCGGCATCGGCGGCGAGATGCCGCTGTGCGAGGGATGGAATTTGGTGCTGACGGAGGCGGGTGCCTGCGCCTCGCCATCCGACGTGCCGTTGTCGGCGCAGTTCATCCCGGCACCGGTGCCCGGCACGGTCGCCGCGGCCCTGGAAAAGGCCGGATTGTTTCACCGCGATCGTCCGCATCCGCTCAATGACCGCGATGCCTGGTATCTTTGTCGCTTGGTCGATGCGGACCGAGGCAAGGCCGTCCTGGTGCTCGAGGGGCTGGCGACGCTCTGCGACGTCTTTCTCAACGGCCGCAAGATCCTGATTTCGGAAAGCATGTTCGAACGGCACGAGCTCGATGTCCATCTGCTCGGTGGCGACGAGCTGGCGCTGTGCTTCCGGGCGCTGGAGCCGCGGCTCGGCGAGCCCGGTCCCCGCGCCCGCTGGCGGCCGCAGATGATCACGCCGCAGGGGTTGCGCCTCGTGCGCACCACGCTGCTCGGCTACATGCCCGGCTGGTGCCCGGAAATCCACGCCGTCGGCCCCTGGCGGCCGATTTCGCTGCTGCGCCCGCAGGGCAGTTTTGCCATCCGCGATATCTCGCTACGCCCGGATCTCCTCGAAAGCGGCGAGGGACGCCTCTACGCCTCCTTCGTCCTGGAAGGGCATGCCGGCGACGTCATCCTTCGGTGCGGCGATGTCGAACAGGTCTTTGACCGCGACAGCAGCGGCCATTGCACCGCGATCCTGAAAATTCCGGATGTGACGCCGTGGTGGCCGCATACCCATGGTGCGGCTCGTCTCTACGATGTTGCGTTGCTGATCGACGGTGTCGAGCATCCGCTCGGGCGCACCGGTTTTCGGCGGATCGTTGTCGATCGCGGCGCGGACGATCAGGATTTCGCGCTGCTCGTGAATGGCGAGCGCGTCTTCTGCCGTGGTGCGGTCTGGACGACGGCGGATATCGCCCGATTGCCGGGCGGACGCGACGATTACGAGCCCTGGCTGCGTCTTGCGGCGGAGGCCGGCATGAACATGATCCGCATCGGCGGCACCATGGCCTATGAGACGCCGGATTTCTTCCGGCTTTGCGACGAACTCGGCCTGCTGGTCTGGCAGGATTTCATGTTCGCGAATTTCGACTATCCGAAGAACGACAAGGCTTTCAACGCCCATGTCGAAGCGGAGGTCACGCAGTTTCTCTCCGGCACCCGCCTGTCGCCGTCGCTTGCCGTTCTTTGCGGCGGCAGTGAGATCCACCAGCAGGCGGCGATGATGGGCCTGCCGGAACGCTTCTGGGCAAGCCCGATCGTCGAGGAGATCATCCCGCCACTCGCTCGGTCGCTGCGGCCCGATGTGCCTTACATCGTCAATTCGCCTTCGGGCGGCGCCATGCCGTTTTCGCCGAATGCCGGCGTGACACATTATTACGGCGTCGGTGCCTATATGCGGCCGCTTGCCGACGCGCGCCGTGCGGATGTCCGGTTTGCCGCCGAAAGCCTGGCTTTCGCGCATGTGCCGCAAGCCCGGACTTTGGCGCGGCATCTGCCTGTGCCGGCGGTGCATAGCCCGCTCTGGAAAGAACGGGTTCCGCGCGATCGCGGCGCCTCCTGGGATTTCGAAGATGTCCGCGACCATTATCTGAAGGAGCTCTATCGTTTCGAGCCCAATCAGTT
>JAGWJK010000432.1 GCA_028865845.1 Rhizobiaceae bacterium | reverse complement strand
TGGATGCATGAGACAGAAGTATGGACAAAGACGAGAGGCCTCCCCTTTTCCGCCAGCAATCAATTTCCGATGACGCCCCCAACGAGCAGCGCTTGATTTCAGGTCATCCTCCTAGAATTCTCTGGCTAACCGGACTTTCGGGCGCGGGAAAATCGACGATCGCCAATGCGCTTCATGCTTTGCTGAGCGAGCGCGGTGTCAGAACTTATGTGCTCGATGGCGATGCTCTGCGTCTCGGCCTTAACCGGGATCTCGGATTCAGCGATGGGGACCGGGTGGAAAACATCCGCCGCGTCGGAGAAGTCGCAAGGCTGATGGCCGATGCTGGATTGCTCGTTATCGTTGCGGTCATCTCGCCGTTCCGCGCCGGGCGCCAGGCTGCGAAAGCGCTGATGGCTCCAGGCGAATTTGTCGAGATATTCGTCGACACGCCCCTGGAAGAATGCATGCGCCGCGATCCCAAAGGCCTCTACAAGAGGGTGAGATCGGGCGAAATCGAGAAGTTCACGGGCGTCGATTCGATCTATGAAGTGCCGGAGGCGCCGGATATTCATTTGCGAACGATCGGACGGGAGCCGTCTGCGTTGGCGCTGGATATCATAAATTCCATTAGCCGGTGAGTTCCGGTCGAGGACCCGATCATTGATGCCTGAAGGCGGTCAGCCCCGCCGGCGCGCCTTAGCGATCGTGTTGGTCGAACTCACTCCCGGGACGAGCTCCGCGAGCAGAACGGTACCACCATTGGCAAGCACGACATCCGCGCCGACGACGTTATCCAGCGTGTAGTCAGCCCCCTTGATCAAGACGTCCGGCTTGATCGCACGGATGAGATCGATTGGGGTATCCGCGCCGAAAAGGACGACGACGTCGACCATCCCGAGAGCGCCCAGCACGATTGCGCGATCATTTTCGGTGTTGATCGGCCGCTCGGGGCCTTTCAGGCGCTTCACCGAAGCATCGGTGTTCAGTCCGACGATCAGGCAGTCGCAGGCGTCGCTGGAAAACTGCAGCATCGAGATGTGGCCGGGGTGCAGAATATCGAAGACGCCGTTGGTGAAGCCGACCTTTTTGCCTTCGGCCTTACGCGCAGCAGTATAGCGGACCGCGTCCTCGAGCGTGAGCATGATCGGCTGGCCGCGCCGTTCCCAGCCCTGCTGCTGATGCCTCAATTCCATCAGCAACTCATCCGGGGAGACCACCGCGGTGCCCCGCTTGCCGACGGCGATGCCGGCCGCGGTGTTTGCGATCCGCACCGCATCTTCAAGGCCGACGCCGGCGCCGAGAGCGGTGGCGACGGTCGCAACGACGGTATCGCCTGCCCCCACGACGTCATAGACATCGCGAACGGTGCTGTTGATATGAATGGCGTCGGCCTCGGGCGTTACCAAAGTCATGCCCTTCGGGCCGCGGGTGATGAGAACGGCGCCGACCTCGGCGCGGCTGAGCGCTAGTTGGCCAGCATTCACGGCATCATCGTCGGTGGCGGGGTCTATGCCACTTGCCGCCTGCATCTCGGCGGCATTGGGAGTAATCAGCGCGGCCCCGGCATATTTGCCGAAATCGCTGGATTTCGGGTCAACGATCACGGATTTTCCGGCCATGCCCGCAAGTTTGATGATAGAGGCAACGAGATCGGTCGTCAAAACGCCCTTGGCATAGTCGGAGAGAACGACGGCATCGTGCTCGCCGATCAAGCCTTCCACCTGGCTGATGATTTCGACGACGGTCTCCTCGGAAATCGGTGCAGTGGTCTCGCGGTCGACGCGAAACACATGCTGGCCGTGGCTGACGAAGCGCGTCTTTTCGGTGGTCGGGCGGTCTTTGCAGGGCAGCAGGATAGCGCTGATGGAGGTCGCCGCAAGACTTGCTGCCAATTCTCGGCCGCTCTCGTCCTCGCCTACGACGCCGATCAGAGTGACCTTTGCTCCGAGCGAGAATATGTTGCGCGCGACATTGCCGGCTCCGCCCGGGAAGACTTGGCCCTGGCCCGAGCTGAAGATCGGAACCGGGCTTTCCGGTGAAATCCTTTTGACGAGGCCTTCGATGAAGCGATCGAGCATGACGTCGCCGACGCAGAGCACGCGGGCGGAGGCAAACCGCTGGACGTGGTCCTCAAGCGAGGATGGCTCGGCTGCAGGTCCGGACATTACCACGGGTTCTCCGCTAGAGCAGTTGAATTCAGTGTGTGGATCGCGCAGGTCAAATGATAGAGACTGCTCGCCTTGATCGGATGCTTGGCAAAGCTTCCGTCGGCCAACATGATCTCATGCCAAAGCCCCGTGGGGTCGTCTGTGAGGTATGGCGTCAGCCCTGCGATAGCCGCCGGCAGGAGCAAGGCCGCCTTTCGTCGTTCAACCGGTGAATTCAAGGGATGGACGCTCATCGCATGCCAAGCCTTGATGCGCTCTGTCTGCGGCCATAGCTTCGCCTGGTGGTCGCGGATGCCCAGCGTGTGATGAAGTGCGTCGACGGCAACACCACGGTCGGTGTCGATGCCGTGTCTCTCGCCGATCTCTGCAAGGAGGCGCGCGGCCTTGAAGGCATCGTCTCGTCCGGACGCTATCGACCATCGTGCAAGCAGCCAAGACCACTCGAATTGATGTCCCGGTTCGACCAGGATGCCCATACTATCTGCGGTCGGCCGCCAGTCTGCATCGAAGAATTCTGCGAGGGCGCCGCTGACTGGATCGATAAGCCTGTTCAACGCCAATTCACCGATCGCATCGGCGGCGCGGCGCCAAGAGGAGTCAGCACCTCCAACAAGCTCATCCCAGGCGAGGAAGGCCTCGAACAGATGCATTTGTGGATTGGACCGCAGCGGCAGTCTCGTTTCCGCAAAGCCACCGAGCGGGTGGGCCCAGCCTTCGAAGAGTCGCTGGCGAACGTGGATTGCCAAGCCATGCATCCGTTCGCGATCAGCAAGGCGACGACCGGCACTGGCCAGGGCAAAAAGAACGAAGGCATAATCCAGCGGATCATAGCGGTCGTCGATCTCTCCGCTTTGGACGCCGATAGACTGGATCACGGTTCCGTCGTCCCGTAGCAAATGCGTGGTCAGGAAATCGAGGCCGTGATCGACAAGCTCCTTCGCCGGCCCCGTCCAACCGAGTTCATGGCCAACGGCGAAGCAATAGATCTGCCGCGACACCAGCCGAGCGCGGCGCGGCTCGTCGATGGGCTTAAGCGAAAAGTCGAGCTTTTCGTAAAATCCTCCGCTTACTCGATCGACGCCATGACGGGACCAAAGCGGAAGCGCCGCTTCGATCAGCCACTGCGTCAACCACCGCTCCTCCGAACGGTCCGTCTTTGCCATCGGAGGAGCGGCTGAGGCGATCATTTCAGCAGTTCGGCCGTCCGTGCCAGTGCATCGGCAAAACCGTTCAGCGACAGGGTCATGTTGATCGCCTGGCCGCCGCTGCCATTGATGGCAACGGCCTCAAGCTTGAGGGTCTTGCCGCTTTTTAGGGTATCGACTGCAGCCGTGTCCAGCGAAACGGGAACGAGGCACCCGCCCTCGATGCAGGTGAGGAACGGCAGCGGCCCGGTCACGGACTTGTCGTCATCAGCCGTCAGCCGCACGCCTGCATCGAATCTCAGGCCAAACTGGGTGAGGATCACGCCGCTTACCTTATTGTCCGGAGCCGGACGCAGTTGTACCGAAAGCGCGCGCTTGCCATCGGAGGTTCCAAGCACCTGCGAGAGGCCGCATTGCTTGACGTTCTGCGCAATGCCGCACGAGACCGTCCAATCGCCATGCTGTTCGCTCAGAGAAGACGCACCACCCGGCAGGGGCGAAACGGACGATGTTGCTGATGCAGCTGGTGTCGTGGCCGCGGGCTTGGCTTGCGTCGCGGCAGGTGTTTTTGACTGCTGTGCGGCCACCGGTAGTCCCGCGACAGCGGCAAGACCGACGGCAAAGAACATTGAGGAAAAGATCGGCTTCGGCATTTTTCGTCCTGTCAATATCATTGTAAAGATTACGCTAAAGGTCTTCGTCAGTGCTCGCCTCGATTCGCACCGAGGCGTTTTGCCAGTGCACTCACCGGCTCGCGCCAGGAGCCTGGAGTGCTCTGTCGGAAAAGTTCGACGGTTGGGTACCACGGCGTGTCGCTGCGCTTCAGCAACCAGCGCCAATCCGGCGCATAGGGCACCAGTATCGACGTCGACTTGCCCATTGCGCCTGCTAGATGCGCAACGCCGGTATCGACGGCAACGAGGCGTTCGAGCCCATCGAGGATTGCCACGGTATCGCTGAAATCCTCGATCTCGGCCCCGAGATTAATGAGTGGGGCGCGGCCGAAATAACGGCCAACCTGCTCGGTTGCAGCGCCCATCTGGAGGGAGATGATTGCAATGTTGTCGAGATCGGTGATGGCGGCAAGTTTATCAAGCGTCATCGAGCGATTGTAATCGTTGCCGTGGGTCGGTCTGCCTGCCCAGACGAGGCCGATACGCCGATAGCCTTGCGGCACGATCGCGTCGAGACGCTTCCGCCAGATGGCGGCTTTACCGGGGTCGGCCGCAACATAGGGCACCGAGGCCGGAATGTTCGTGATATCCGTTTTGAAGATGCGGGGCAGTCCTGACAGCGGGCAATAGGCATCGAAAGCCGGCACCATCTCCCAGCGATTGAAATAGGCGCTGATGCCGGCTTGCTGCATGACGATCGAACTGATCTCTGTGCTGCCGGCAACGACCAGGTTCGGGCACAGCTTGGCGACCTCGGGAATGTATCTGCAGAACTGGATGCTGTCGCCAAATCCCTGATCGGCGATCAGCACCAGTGTGCCGTTCGGCATCGGCTTGCCGTCCCAGAGCGGACGGTCCTTTTTAGGCATCAGAGGCGGCGCGCTCGGCAGATCGAAGCGCCATTCATATTCAGCCCAGCCCTCCTCGAACTGTCCACTTGCGAGCAACGCTTCGGACAATTCGAAATGCGCGGCGGCCATGGTCGGAT
>JAGWJK010000431.1 GCA_028865845.1 Rhizobiaceae bacterium | reverse complement strand
GAAAGACGCCCCGGTATCTTGGCTATCGACGTCAGTGCGTCGGATCCTTGACGGCCGGGAATGTTTGGAACTCCGTGTTGTAGAGTTCTCCGCCGACCCTTTCGACCTTGCGCATATAAATGTCCTGGACAATGTCGCGTGTATCCGGATCGATCGAGATCGGGCCGCGCGGGCTGTTGATCTGCATACCCTTGGCGGCGTCGACGAAGGTCTGGCCGGTGGCGTCGCCTTTCGTCTTGTCGAGTGTCTTGTAGATCAGGTCGAGAGCATCAAAGGCCGCAACAGCGACCATGTTCGGGCGCATGCCGTCATTATTTTTCTTGAAAGCGTCCACGAAAGCCTTGTTTTCCGGAGAGTTGTGGTTCGCGGAGTAGGGGCCGCCGGTAATGACGCCGATCGCGGGATCGCCCATGTTGTTGAGCAGATCGTCATCCGTCACGTCGGCCATGGCGATCACCTTGATGCCTGATTTGTCCAGGCCGCGTTCGACGAATTGTTTCATGAAGGCAGCCCCAGCGCCGGTCGGAACGAAGACGAAAAGCGCTTCCGGTTTTTCATCCGCGGCGCGCTGCAGGAAGGGCGCGAAATCCGGGTTTGCCAGCGGTACCTTAAGCTTCGATAGAACCGTACCGCCATTGGCCTCGAGCGTCTTTGAAAACCATTCCTCGGCATCGGTGCCCGGTCCGTAATCGGAAACGATGCTGACGAACTTCTTGGCGCCGTTGTCAGTCGCCCATTTGCCGATAACGCTCGCGACCTGCGGCGTGGTCCACGAGGTGCGCAGCATGTACGGCGAGGCCTTCATGATCGAGGAGGTCGCCGCGACCATGATGACCTGCGGAATTTTCGCTCTCTTCGACAATTGCGCAACCGACAGCGCCGTCGGCGTGTTGCCGAAGCCCGTCAGGATCGAGGCCTTGTCGCTGGTCACCAGTTCCTGCGATATGCGCAGCGCATTGTCAGGCACGCTGCCGTCGTCCTTGACGATGAACTCGACCTTCTTGCCGCCCGCCGTATCCCCATGCGTTGCGACGAACGTTTTCAGGGCGGCGCTGATCTGGCGGCCGTTCGATTGAAAACCGCCCGTCAGTGGGATCACCACGCCGACCTTCACCGCGTCTTCGGCAAAGGCAACCGTCGCGGCCATTCCCAGTGCCAGCGTCGCCAGGACGCCGAAAGCCATTTTTCTTACATGCATCGTTCTCTCCTCCATTATAGTGGCGACACGGGCTGTTTCCATGTCGATCGGTCCGTTCGTCGGACCTTTAAGCTCTTGTTTTCATGATGCGCCTACGCCCAGGAACCGGGTTAAAGTGTCGTGATCGGCAGCCAGCCGCGCGCTCGTGCCGGCAAAGGCGACCGCGCCGCGATCGAGGATCACGGCGTTGTCAGTGATTGCCAAGATCTGCTGTGCGTGCTGCTCGACGATGATGGCCGCCAGCCCTTCCTCGCGCACGATCCGCGCGATCGCGGCAAGGAGCTCTTCGACGATGATTGGCGCCAGGCCTTCGGTCGGTTCGTCGAGCAGGAGAATTTTCGGGTTCAGAACCAGTGCGCGGGCTATGGAAAGCATCTGCTGTTCGCCGCCCGAAAGCTGGTTGCCGAAATTGGTGCGGCGCTCGTTCAGACGCGGAAAAAGCTGGTAGACCTCTTTCAAATTCCATCTGCCGGCGCGCGCGACGGCGGTTATGTTTTCCTCCACCGTCAACGATCGGAAAATGCCGCGTTCCTGCGGAACCCAGCCAATGCCGGCCTCGACGCGCCGCTCGGGCGGCAGCTTTTCGATCGGCATGCCGTCGAGCCTGATCGCGCCGGAATGATAACGGGTCAGGCCGACGATGCTGTTCAACGTCGTGGTCTTGCCGACACCGTTGCGTCCAAGCAATGCGAGCGCTTTTCCCTGCTCAAGGGAAAGACTGACGCCATGAAGCACCGTCGCTTTGCCATAACCCGCCGAGAGAGCTTCAAGTTGCAGAAGCTCAGCCATGGGAAGCGCCTCCGAGGTAGACTTCCTTGACGCGCGGATTGGCGATGATGTCGTCGACGCTTCCCTCGGCGAACAACGCGCCGGCGACGAGAACGGATATCCTGTTTGCAAAATTGAAAACGAGGTCCATGTCGTGTTCGATCAGCAGGATCGAAACATCGGCGGGCAGGGCGGCAAGCCGCGTCATCACCTCTTTGCGATCCGCTTCGGGAACGCCTGCGGCCGGTTCGTCCAGCAGCAGCACCTTCGGCCGACAGGCGACGGCGAGCGCAATTTCGAGAAGGCGCTGCTTGCCATAGGGCAGGGCGCCGCAGGGCTGGTCGCAGACGCTGTCGAGCCCGAAGTCATCGACGAGATCGGCGATTTCCCGATCGATGCCGGAGATTGCCCCGGGGTTGCGAAACCATGTCCAGCCGAGGCCGAGCCGTTCGCCGATCACGAGCGCCAGGCTCTCGACCACGCTCAGGTCCGCAAAGAGCTGGTTGATCTGGAACGTCCGCACGAGCCCGCGCCTGACGCGGCTTTCGCGCTTCAGTGCCGTAATGCCCTCCCCATTCAACAGGATGTCGCCGCTCGATGGCGTCAGCACACCGGTCAGGAGGTTGATGAACGTCGTCTTTCCAGCACCGTTCGGACCGATCAACGCATGGCGCGCACCCTGCTCCAACCGGAAGCTGACATCGGTCGTCGCCCGCAAGGCCCCGAACGTCTTGTCGAGTCTTCTCGTTTCCAGTGCCGGTACGCTCACGATGTCTTACCTTTCGAAGGCCGGGCGAAATGGCTGTGCGAGCGCGCGCCAACTAGGCGGCCGGAGAGGAACTGAACGAGCTGGCGTGGGCGATCGCGCCCCGTCAGTACGAAGGCGACAAGCAGAATTCCGAGCCAGAATTGCCAATATTGCGGCGTCAGCGATGACAGCGCATCCTGGATCAGCTCGTAGACCAGGGCGCCGAGCAGACCGCCATAGAGATAGCCTGTGCCTCCGATCACCAGGATCATCAGCCCATCCGCTGATTTCTGAAACGAAAGCGCGTCGAGGGACACAAACTGCTGCGTCTCGGTAAACAAGGCGCCCGCTATTCCCGCGTAGGCCCCCGCGATCGTATAGATCGCCACCAGTCGTGGCTTGACCGGAATGCCGACCGCCGATGCCCGCAACGGATTGTCGCGAATGGCCTTCAGCGAAAATCCGAAGGGCGATGAGACGATCAGGCGCGCGATGAGGACGAGGATGAACAGCACGACGAGGCTGTAGGCGTAGCCCGTGTGTCCGTAGATGTCGAAATCGAACCGACCGAACAGCGGGTCTATCGTGATCCCCTGCAAACCATCAGCGCCGCCGGTCAGCCCACTCGCCTGGTTTGCGATCTCCAGGAATACCGCGGCAACACCGAGGGTGACCATCAGCCGGGTCAGATCGGCGCCGCGAAGCAACAGCAGGCTTGTCGGCAGAGCAACGGCGGCGCCCGCGAGCGCCCCGATGAGGAGGCCGGTGATCGGCTCTCCCGTCACGTAGATGAAAAACAGCCCGCTCGCATAGGCGCCAACGCCATACATCGCCGCCTGGCCGAGGCTGACGATGCCGGCATAGCCGAGCATCAGGTCCAACGACAGCGCAAGGATGGCGAAACCGACGACCTCGATCAAGATCAGGTGTTCGCTCGGCAGCAAGAACCAGCTTGCCGCCGCCGCCGCCCAGAAGAGGATTTCGAGGGTACCCCAGCGGTTTCCCCGCTTCAGGGAGGCGCGGACGCGATCGGGAAGCGCCGCCCGCTTTGCATCGAGAGCCGCCGTCATCAGTTTGCCCTCGCGAAGAGCCCGTGCGGGCGCACGACGAGCACGGCGACGAGCACGATGTAGATGATGAAGCCGCCGAGCGAGGGAACGTAATATTTGCCGAGAACGTCGGCGACGCCAAGCAGGATCGAGGCCAACAGAGGTCCGGTCATGGTGGCCGTGCCGCCCAGCGAAACGACGATTAGAAAATAGACCATGAACTTCAACGGGAAGGTCGGATCGAGCCCCAGGAGCTCGGCGCCGAGCGCGCCTCCAAGCCCCGCGAGACCGGAGCCGACGGCGAACGTCACGGCAAAGATGGTGTTGACGCGAATGCCGACGCCGCGTGCGACGCGACGATCATCCACGGACGCCCGGAGCCGGCTACCGAAGCGCGTCCGAGCGAGCAGCAGCTGCAGCATGGCCGCGAGCAGGCCGCACACGACGATCAGGAATGCCCGGTAGACCCCTATCCCAACGCCGAAGATCGAAACGCGGCCGGTGAGGAATTCAGGTAGAGCCAATATCTGCTGCTGAGACCCCATGACGTAGTCGATGCCGGCGACGGAGATGAAGACGATGCCGATGGAAAACAGGACCTGGTCGAGATGGGTCTTGTCGTAGAGCCTCGTATAGAGCGTCTTCTCCAGGATCACGCCGAGGGCGCCCGTCACCACAAAGGCGATCGGCAATGTCAGCAGGAAGGGCACGCCGACGCGGTTCGTGAGGATGACCGTCACATATCCGCCGGCCATGGCGAAGGCACCATGGGCGAGATTGATGAAGTTCATCAAGCCGAGGGTGACTGCAAGGCCGCAGGACAGGACGAACAGCAACATGCCGTAGGCAATCCCGTCGAAAAGAAGTGTCAGCATCGTTCCTCCCTGTACCAACGGTTCTGCGATCACAGAGACGTCCGGTACGTTTCGTGACGGGCGAGAACGGGTCAGCCGGCCACGATGACGCGCACAAGCTGTCGGGAAGCGGAGGAAATTCCCATTTCAAACTCGTCGCTGTGTCATAAGAAAAAGCTATAGCGCTCTATCGGAGCGCAGCCGGAGCGGCAGGAAATGCAGGAGCGTCGCCCGGCTCTCAGGCTCGCGAAAATCAGTTTTATCGAAGGGCCATCGGATGTCACTTTTCGCGCCGATTTGGCGGATTTGGCGGCCATAGGTGGCCCTGTTGCCGATGTCGCCTCG
>JAGWJK010000430.1 GCA_028865845.1 Rhizobiaceae bacterium | reverse complement strand
GAACGGCGGGTAACCTCTTGGAAAGGATTGTGTCTGCGCGCGCTGAAGCCCATCAACGCTTCCAACGTCGAGCAGGCAACCGTGCGCGGCCAGTACCGCGCCGGCGCCTCCGCAGGCGGCCCGGTCAAGGGTTACCTCGACGAACTCGAAGGCGGCGTCTCCAACACCGAAACCTTCGTCGCCATCAAGGCCGAAATCGGCAACTGGCGCTGGGCCGGCGTTCCCTTCTACATCCGCACCGGCAAGCGTCTCGCCGGCCGCATGTCGGAGATCGTCATCACCTTCAAGCCGATCCCGCACAACATCTTCGATCAGGCCGCCGGCCGCATCGTTGCCAACCAGCTGGTCATCCGCCTGCAGCCCGACGAAGGCGTCAAGCAGTCGCTGATGATCAAGGATCCGGGTCCGGGTGGCATGCGCCTGCGCAACGTCTCGCTCGACATGAGCTTCGCCTCGGCCTTCATCGTCCGCAACCCGGACGCCTACGAACGCCTGCTGATGGACGTCATCCGCTCGAACCAGACGCTGTTCATGCGTCGCGACGAAGTGGAAGCGGCGTGGAAGTGGGTCGACCCGATCCTCAAGGGTTGGGAAGCAACCGGCCAGCAGGTACAGGGCTACACGGCCGGCACCTGGGGCCCGAGCCAGGCCATCGCTCTGATCGAGCGCGACGGCCGCACCTGGCATGACGATATCTAGGACGATGACGATGACAGCGAACATGAATGCTTTTGCCAACGGCGCAGAACTCGCCGACAAGCTCGCGGACAAGGTAGCCGAGACCCTCTCGGCCGCCATCGCCGCCCGCGGCTCCGCAAGCATAGCGGTCTCCGGCGGCTCGACGCCGAAGGCCTTCTTCAAGGCGCTGTCGTCGCGTTCGCTCGATTGGGGTAAGGTTACCATTACCCTGGTCGACGAACGGTTCGTGCCGCCGGACAATTCGCGCTCGAACCATCTCCTCGTCAACGAGAACCTGCTGAAGGACAAGGCCGCATCGGCAAAGTTCCTTCCGCTCTACCAGGCAGTGGCTTCCGTTGAGGAAGCCGCCGCCATCGCCACCGAAGAAACGAAGGGTCTCGGACATCCGTTCGATATCGTCATTCTCGGCATGGGCAACGACGGCCATACGGCTTCGTTCTTTCCGGGCGGTAACAATCTTGCCACCGCGCTCGATCCGAACACGCCCCGTGGCATCATGACCATGGAAGCCCAGGATGCCGGCGAGCCGCGACTGACCTTCACCTTCTCCAGCCTTCAGGATGCCCGATTGCTGGTGCTCCATATCGAGGGCGAAGGCAAGAAGGACGTTCTCGCCAAGGCCGAAGGCCAGGGCGACGAGGCCGAGATGCCGATCCGCGCCGTGCTGCGCCGGGCCGCGTCTCCGGTCGAGATTTACTGGGCTCCCTGATACGGCCGGACGGCCGGTATCGGACCCAGACAGACACAGCAACCATCGCTGCGCGACGCGCCCATTCGGGCGCGTGGGCAAAGCATTGACTATTTCAGGCCTGCGCATGCTCCTCTCCCAAGCAAAGATCGGATGATCTTTCGGGATCATGCGCAAGAACAGACGGAGGCAGATCGACCATGGCCGCTGACGCCCGCATTTCCGCGATTACCGCACGTATCGTCGAGCGCTCGAAGCCGACCCGCGAGCGCTATCTGGAACGCCTGCGCAACGCTGCAACAAAGGGTGCACAGCGCTCCGTGCTCGGCTGCGCCAACCTTGCCCATGGCTTCGCCATCTGTTCCCCCTCCGAGAAGGATGCACTGGCGGGCGACCACGTGCCGAATCTCGGGATCATCACCTCCTACAACGACATGCTTTCGGCGCATCAGCCGTTCGAGACCTATCCGGCGATCATCCGGCAGGCGGCGGCCGAAGCCGGCGGCATCGCGCAGGTCGCAGGCGGCGTGCCGGCAATGTGCGACGGTGTCACCCAGGGACAGCCGGGCATGGAGCTGTCGCTGTTTTCGCGCGATCTGATCGCCATGTCGGCCGGCGTCGGCCTGTCGCATAACATGTTCGACGCGGCCCTCTTCCTCGGCGTCTGCGACAAGATCGTGCCGGGCCTCGTCATCGCCGCGCTCTCCTTCGGCCATTTGCCGGCGATCTTCATTCCGGCCGGCCCGATGACATCCGGCCTGCCGAACGACGAGAAGTCGCGCGTGCGCCAGCTCTTCGCCGAAGGCAAGGTCGGCCGCGCCGAACTTCTCGAAGCGGAATCGAAGTCCTATCACGGCCCCGGCACCTGCACCTTCTACGGCACCGCCAATTCCAACCAGATGCTGATGGAAATCATGGGCTTCCATATGCCCGGCGCCTCCTTCGTCAATCCCGGCACGCCGCTGCGCGACGCGCTGACGCGCGAGGCCACCAAGCGGGCGCTTGCCATCACCGCCATGGGCAATGAATTCACGCCGGCGGGCGAAATGATCGACGAACGCTCGATCGTCAACGGCGTCGTCGGCCTGCATGCGACCGGCGGCTCGACCAATCACACCATGCACCTCGTCGCCATGGCACGGGCTGCCGGCATCGTGCTGACCTGGCAGGATATTTCCGAGCTTTCCGATGTCATCCCGCTGCTTGCCCGCGTCTATCCGAACGGCCTTGCCGACGTGAACCATTTCCACGCCGCCGGCGGCATGGGCTTCCTGATCAAGGAGCTCCTGAAGAAAGGGCTACTGCACGACGACGTCCGCACCGTTTATGGCCAAGGGCTCAGCGGCTACTCCATCGACGTCAAGCTTGGCGCCAACGGCGCTGTCGTGCGCGAGCCGGCACCGGAGAAGAGCCACGACCCCAAGGTGCTGACAAGCATCGAGACGCCGTTCCAGGGCAATGGCGGCCTTAAGATGCTCCGCGGCAATATCGGCAAGGCGGTCATCAAGATTTCGGCCGTCAAGGCGGAGCGCCATATCGTCGAAGCGCCCGCCGTGATCTTCCACGATCAGCTGGAGATGCAGCAGGCGTTCAAGGACGGTAAACTGAACCGTGATTTCGTCGCCGTTGTCCGCTTCCAGGGGCCGAAGGCCAACGGCATGCCGGAGCTGCACAAGCTCACCCCTGCCCTCGGCGTTCTGCAGGATCGCGGCTTCCGCGTGGCGCTCCTGACCGACGGGCGCATGTCCGGCGCATCCGGCAAGGTGCCGGCGGCAATCCACGTGACGCCGGAAGCCGTCGAAGGCGGCCCGATCGCCAGGATCAAGGAAGGCGATATCATCCGGATCGACGCGATCGCAGGCACTCTGGAGGTGCTGGTCGATGCGGCCGATATGGCCGAGCGCGATCCCGTGGTCGTCGATCTCTCGAACAATGAATTCGGCATGGGCCGCGAGCTTTTCGGTCCATTCCGCCGCGCTGCAGGCCCGGCCGACCAGGGTGCAAGCGTGCTCTTCCGTCACTGACGGCAGGCAGACAACAAAAAGCCTCGCGCAGGTTTAGCCCGCGCGAGGCTTTTTTCATGAGAGTGGAGATCAGCCGCGGATGTCGAGCACGCGGTCCTTATGCGCCGGATGGGTGCTGTAGACGAAAATCTTGTTCAGCTCCTTTTCCGTCATTATGCGCAGGAAGCGCACCTCGACCGTGTTGTTTGGAAACACTTTCATCAGGATGCAACCGACCTTGACGATGCGTGCATCCGGAATATCGAGATAGAACTGCTTCGGGAGATTGTACTGGGTGAGGATCGCCAGGATAGCGCCACTCTGCGAGATGCGGATGATGTCGCAGCGGCGGGACGCCAGGTTCATGACACCCTTCTCGGTATATTCGAGCCGGGCCGCATTCATCGTATCTTCCATCTTGTAGCGAACCTCGCGGTCGTACATGAAGGATTCTTCTTTATTGAGAAAATGATGGCCTGAATTGGCCGGGCCGGAAGCTGCCATTGTCTTAAATCCCCGAAGTATATTGCGCAGATGAGACTAGCAGGCGGTATTTAACAGAAGGTTTGGAAGCGTCAGTCCAAATTGTATTTTGTATTGTTCATATACTTGGACTAACGCTTTTACCCCTCGAAGGAAGCCTATTGCTTACGGTAGGTGTGGCCTTGCGCATCGAAGAGATGCAGTTTCTGCCTATCGGCAGCAAAACGCATCTTCTGCCCGCGCTTGATATCTGCGATGCCGGGGATCTTGACGATGATTGGCTCGCCGGCCACGAGGCCCTCGATATAAAGCTGGGTCACTTCGCCGAGCGCCTCCACGATCGAGACTTCGCCCTCGAACAGATAATTCTCGTCGGTTGCGATGCGCAGATCCTCGGGGCGGACGCCGAAGCTCGCGGTCTGGCCCTGCTCGGACGCGGCGGTCGGCACGTCGACCGCGACGGACTTGCCGCCGGTCAGTGTTACCGTCGTCGAGGCGCCAGTCGCCGTTACCGTTGCGGGAATGATGTTCATGGCCGGCGAACCGATGAATTTCGCAACGAACAGATTTGCCGGACGCTCGTAAAGTTCGAGCGGCGCGCCGACCTGTTCCACACGTCCGGCCGAGAGTACGACGATGCGGTCCGCGAGCGTCATCGCTTCGACCTGGTCGTGGGTGACGTAGATCATCGTCGTCTCGGGCATGGAGTCGCTGAGACGCGCGATCTCGATGCGGGTCGCGACACGCAGCGCGGCGTCCAGGTTCGACAACGGCTCGTCGAACAGGAAGACCTTCGGATTGCGGCAGATGGCGCGGCCGATGGCCACGCGCTGGCGCTGGCCGCCGGAGAGCGCCTTCGGCAGGCGCGCGAGATACTGGGTCAGTTGCAGGCTTGCAGCGGCGGCGCGAACGCGGCGGTCGATTTCCTGCTTGCTTTCCCCGGCGATCCGCATGCCGAAGGCCATGTTGTCGTAGACCGTCATGTGCGGATAGAGAGCATAGGACTGGAAGACCATCGCGATGCCGCGCCTTGAGGGTGGCACCTCGTTGACCTTCTGCCCAGCGATGAGCATGTCTCCGGCGGTGATGCTT
>JAGWJK010000429.1 GCA_028865845.1 Rhizobiaceae bacterium | reverse complement strand
GCTTCGTCTCACCCGAAAGTTTCAGGTTGAAACCCATGTTTTCGGCGACGGTCATGTGCGGATAGAGCGCGTAGGACTGGAACACCATGGCGATGTTGCGCTCGCGCGGCGTCATCGCGTTGACGACCTGCCCGCCGATCGAGACGTCGCCGTCGGTAATTTCCTCCAGTCCGGCGATCATCCGCAGCAACGTTGACTTTCCGCAGCCGGAAGGCCCGACCAGCGCGATGAACTCGCCGTCGTCAATCGCCAGAGACACGTCATGGATGACCGCCAGCGCGCCATAGGTCTTGTGAATATTGTGCAGTTCGACGGATGCCATGCTTTTTTGCTCCGATAAGGCTCAGGACTTCACGGCACCGGCGGTCAGACCCGCGATGATGTGCTTTTGCGCCAGGAAGAAGACGATGATGGTCGGCATGATGGTCAGCGTGATGAAAGCCAACACCAGTTCCCACTCGGTGCCAAATTCGCCGCTATAGACCATCATGCCGAGCGGCCAGGGATAGATCGAATCCGAATTCAGCATGATCAGCGGCAGGATATAGCTGTTCCAGCTGCCGACGAAGGAGATGATGCTGACCGTGGCGATGATCGGACGGGAGAGCGGCAGCGAGATGTGCCAGAAGAAGCGGATATAACCGCAGCCGTCGACAAATGCTGCCTGGAACAATTCTTCCGGAAGGTTGCGAAAATAATTCCGGAAGAGAAGAATGCTCATGCCGAGGCCGAAAGCCACCTGCGGCAGCACCACGCCCCAATAGGTATTCAGCAATCCGAGATCGCGGATGCGGATGAAAAGCGGCAGGATTGCCGTCGCCGCCGGGAACATCAGGCCGATCAGGAAATAATTGAGCAGGAAGTTCGAGCCGAAGAACTTCACGTGCGCAAAAGCGAAGGCGGCCATCGCCGACACCGACACCGTCAGGAACACGGTGAGCACGGCGATGATCAGCGAATTCATCATTTGCCGCCAGTAGCGGTCGCCGAACAGGATGCCGGTATAATTCTCGAAATGCCACTCGGCCGGCAGGCCGAACGGATTGACGCGAAGATCGCCCAGCGACTTGAAACCACCGAGCGCGGTGGTCAGCAGCGGGATCAGCACGATCGCGGCGATGATCGTCAGCGACGTGTAGAGATAGATCTTCGTGCCGGTGCGAAGCCGAACGGTTGAGGCCATATCAGTCATTGCGCATAAATATCCGTTTGTAGCCGAAGGCGAGGGTAACGCAGATGACGAACAGCACCACACCGACGGCGCTGCCGAGGCCGACCTGCATGCGGGTGACGCCGAAATTGTAGAGGAAGGTCACCATCGTCTGCGTCGAGTTGAACGGTCCGCCGCCGGTGAGCGGCATGATGAGATCGAAAAGCTGCAACGAGCCGACGACGGCGAAGAAAACGGAGAGGCGCAGCGTCGAGCCGAGCAACGGCAGCGTCACATAGCGGAACTTCTGCCAGCCGGTTGCGCCGTCGATCTCGGCCGCTTCCAGCACGCTCTTGTCGAGCGACTGCAGGCCGGCAATGAACAGCATCATGTGGAAGCCAAAATATTTCCAGACGATCACCGCGAGAACCGCGTACATCGCCAGATCCTTGTCGGCGAGCACGTAAGGCGTGGCCGTACCGAGGAAATGCGCGATCGCCGCAAACAGGCCGTAGTCGCCATCATAGACGAAGCGCCAGATCAGGCCGGCTGCGACTTCGGCCAGCACGTAGGGCAGGAAGAAGATAAGCCGGAACAACACGACGCCGCGGATGCGGTTCGCCAGCATCGTCGCCAGCCAGATCGCGAGCGGCACCTGGATGGCGATCGAAACCACGATGATCAACGCATTGTTCTTGAGCGAGGTCAGGAAGGCGCCGTTCTTAAACAGCACCTGGAAATTCCTCAAGCCGATGAATTCGGTCGGCGGCCCGTAGCCGTTCCATTTGTAAAGGCTGTACCAGGCGGCCTCACCCATCGGCAGAATGACGAAGATGGTGAAAAGCAGCAGCGCCGGCGGCAGGAAAAGCAGAATGACGGGCAAGCGGCCTCGGGCGGCCGGGCTTTTTCGTCGCGCTTTCGGCCTCGCCGTAACGGTGGGCCGGATCGCGGTCGTTGCGCTGACATCAGTCATTGATGGTCTCGACTTCTAAAATTCACGAAGGGAATGGCGCCGGCGGGAGAGAGTGCCGGCGCCTGTCCGAGCCTTAGAGCTGATCCTGCTCGAAGGCGTCCTGGACCTGCTGCGCCCCGTCCTTCGGGGTGATCTGGCCCGAAACGATGCCGACGGCAATGTCGTTGACGACGCGACCGACGGAGGGACCGAGATCCTGGTCGAAGAAGTTCTGGTGCCAGGTCGAATGCGCCAGCTGCTCGGCCGAAGCGTGCATCAACGGGCTCTTGACGCCGTCTTCAGAACCGATCGTCACCGGAATGATCATGCCGGCCTGCGCCATGATGCGCTCATTGTCCGGATTGGTCAGGTAAGCCAGGAAGTCGAGCGCTTCCGGCGGAGCCTTCTTGGTGACGGCCCAGCCGTTCAGGCCGCCGAGCGTATCGGTCGCAAGACCTGCGCCGCCGGTGACTGCCGGGAAGGCGAAGCGGCCGATATTGTCATCGGCCAGGCCCTTGCCGTCGCCGGCATTGGTGCGCTGGTTGGCGGCGGTGTTCTCGAAGCCCAGGATCATTGCGGCCTTGCCGTCACCGAAGACGCCGAGCGCCTGCGGCCAGGTCGTGCCGAGATAGCCGGGCTGGAACGGGTCGAGCTTGCCGAGATCGGCGAGCTGTTCGCCGGCCTTGATGATCGACGGGTCGTTGAAGCCGTTGCCCTGGCCGTTCTTGGCGTCGGTGAAGACCTTCTGGCCGCCGTCGCGCATGACCAGATAGCTCCAGTAGAAGTGGATCGGCCACTTCTCGCCGCCACCGCCGGCGATCGGCACGATGCCGGCAGCCTTGATCTTCTTGACCGCTGCCAGATAGTCGTCCCAGGTCTTGATGGAGTCCGCGTCGACGCCGGCCTTGGCGAACAAAGCCTTGTTGTAGAAGAACGAAACCGTGCCGAGTTTGAAGGGCACGGCGCTGATCTTGTTGTCGAAGGTCAGGCCCTTGATGGCAGCCGGATTGTAGGTCTTGACCCAGGCGCCGTCCTTGGCGTTCATCGCCGTGGTCAGGTCCATCAGCGTGCCGGTCTGTTCCTGCTGCTTCAGGACGCCGCCACCCCAGGTGTAGAAGAAGTCCGGCGCATCGTTCGACTGCAGCAGCGTCGGCAGCTTGGCCTTGAAGGCTTCGTTCGCCAGGAACTGCATTTCGATCTTTACGCCCGGATGCTGGGCTTCATACTGATCGGCGATCTTGCGCCAGATGGCGATATAGTTCGGATCGAGCTCGAGATGCAGCCACTTGACGACCGTGTCGGCCGCAGCGCTGGTGGCGCCGGCAAGCATGGCAAGACCCGTGGCAGCAGCGATAGCGGCAATTCGTGCACCGCGAAGGGCTTTCGCCCCGCGTTCATAAAACATGATTTTCTCCTCCCAAGGGAACAAGAGCCTCAATAATTTTTCCCTTATGCGGATTAATTCAACGGAGGTTTGCTGAAATGTCAACCACCGTTCCTAAATTTTCGGCAAACAGGCCGGCAAACCGCTTGACATGAGGCGCCAAGCATAGCCTATTTAATTCGTATCCCGTCAAAAATACCAGGCCGTCGTCGAGCGGAATTCTTTCGGCAACACTCACATGAAAACTGCAGATCCCGAGCTTATGCGGGCGATTAACCGCTTCAACGTGCTGGATACGATCCGGCGGGCGGGTTCGATCGCACGCGTCGAAATCAGCGAGCGCACTCAGCTTTCGACCACCACGGTCTCGGCCATCACCGGCTCGCTGCTGGATGACGGCCTTATCCTTGCCCGCACCGAAGGCGATCTGCGCGAGGCCGCAGCCCGTGGCCGGCCGCGCGTCATGCTGGAACTCAATCCGGATGCCGCCCGCGTCGTCGGCGCCAAGATCGCCGCCAACCGCATGGTGTTCGTCGTTTCCGATTTCCGCGGCGAGGTCCTGTCGAAGCTGACCCTGGCGCTGCGCGTCGACCGCCAGCCGATCAGCGTCATCGCCGATCTGATCGAGGACGGCGTTCGGCGTTGCGTCGTCGACGCCAACCTGTCGCTCGAGGAGATCGATTCGGTTTGCCTCGGCCTGCCCGGCGTCATCGAACACCGCACCGGCCACGTTCGCTCAAGCCCGATCTTCCGCGAAAGCGGCGTCGACTTCGCCACCGAAATGTCGGGACGGCTGGGCGTCGCCACCATCGTCGAGAGTGATGCCCATGCGATAACGCTTGCGCATCATTGGTTTGGCCAGGCGAAGGACCTGGACGACATGGTTCTGGTATCGCTGGAACAGACGCTTGGCCTTGGCGTCCTGCATGGTGGCCAGCTTTTTCGCGGCGCCGGCGGTCTGAGCCACAATCTCGGCGACCTCGTGATCGGCATCGGACCGCAAGGAACAATCCGGCTTTCGAGCCAGGCCGGTGAAAGCGCCATTCTCGGCGAGCAGCCGACCGGCGGACGTTTCGCCGAGGCGATAAGGCTCGGGCGCGGCATGGCGCACGCCAAGACCCTGATCGCCGCCGAGGACAACACGCTGATCAGCGCTGCCATCCGCGCCGGCGAGGCTTGCGGCATGGCGCTTGCCAACATCGTCACCCTGTTTGCGCCGCCGCGCGTCATTCTCGTCGGCTCGAGCCTCGCGCTCGGCCAGCCATTTCTGGATAGCCTCACGGATGCCTATTCCGTCGCCATCCCGCCGTCGATCAAGGGTGTGACCGAACTGGTCTTCGACCAATCGACGGATGAGACCTGGGCGCAGGGCGCGGCCGTCGTCGCGCTGCGCGAACTCTATGAATCGCCTTGGGGAACGACGGGGCCGGCACCGGCGCTGTAACCCGCAAGGCATAGCCACACGCTTCATTTCGGAGGA
>JAGWJK010000428.1 GCA_028865845.1 Rhizobiaceae bacterium | reverse complement strand
GCTGCCTTTGCCGATGGCGATGCGGTTGCCGGTGCTGCGGTCTTCAAGAAATGCGGCGTCTGTCATACGGCGACGGAACATGAGAACCATACCGGCCCGTCGCTGATGGGCGTCGTCGGGCGCAAGGTCGCATCGATACCGGACTACAATTATTCGCCGGCAATGAAGGCCTTCGGCGCCGACGGCAAGGTCTGGGATGAGGCGTTGCTGCGTAAATATCTGCCGAGCCCGCAATTCCTGGTTCGAGGCACGAAGATGACCTTTCCCGGTCTGAAGAACGACAAGGACCTCGACAATTTGATCGCCTATCTGAAAAGCCCTGCGGTTGCGCAGTGATGCTTCAGCTTTGGATGATTTAGGCATTTTCTTTGCACGTTTAAGCGGTTAGTCTTCCCGGCATCGGCAATCGCGAGGTGCTTTCATGGCTAAAGCCCATTCCTTCGACGGCGAGATCGACAAGGCGCGTTTGACGCTTGGCAATGCCATCAAGGGAATGGATGCGGCAAACGCGACGCTTGGCCGTCACGCCCGCGAAGAGGCGCGTTTCGACACCATAAATTTCCCCGTCGAGGAAGCCACCGTTCGCGAGACGGTGGAGTTGCTGGACCGCTGGAAATCCATGGCGCTCTCGCTGGTGAAGGAACTCGATCTGCTGACCGCCGCGGCCGATCTGCAGCATCGTCGGTTATTTGACGAAAAGGCCGGGATCGACACATCAGGGCTGCTCGGACGTTCGCTGTCGCACGGGCACGTCAAACCGTCCGCCATCGCCGCCGATCTTGATGCGCTTCTTTCAGCGTCCGCGGCGCTTGACATGCAGTTCAAAACCGCCAAGCCGGCGCTGGTCCGCTCCTTTCGTGATTGCGAGGCGCATCTGGTCAGGGTCATCGAACGGCGACAGCGGTTCGATTCAGATATCGAGGATGTGCAGAGCCGGATCGATGTGCTGACGTCGAAGATCGCCGACAGGCGCGGCAGTCTCGCATCCACCCGTGCCGTCGATATCCGGGCCGATCTGGAAGCGGAGCATCAGGCGCTGCTTGCGGAACAGGACGATTTTCGCGAGAAGGAAAGGGCCCTGCAGCCAGTACGGGCAAGCTTGCAGCGCCTGATCGATATCTATGCCGAGCTGGTGGATATTCTCAACGCGCGGATAGCCGCCGTCAACGCGATGGCCGGCAAGCTCACCATCGACATAGAACAGCGGATCGCGTTGCTGAAGGCGGTCGCTTCCGAAGCCGACCCACCGCTGCCCGTGATCGAAAGGCCTGTGGCGGTCAAAACCCTGATCGCGGCTTTCGAAACGAACATACTTGCTGGGCAGGATCTTGCGGCCCGCAAGACGCGCGCCGACGATATTTTCATACGACGTCTGGAGCCGCATCTGCTGGCCTCTCCGACATCGAACAAGGAGACGCCTGAGGTCGCCGATCCGGACGCCTGACCATTGTTTGCGATCGAAATTCGACAACAGCCAGTTGCCGTTATCGCCAAGAGGACATATCTGCTCAGGTGTGGGAGAGCCACGCGCCGTCCAAATGTGTTACCGCGTATTTAGCGCGTCCCTGGGACGCGAAGCGCGGCAGAGGAGACGTTCATGCTTGCTTCGATTGCTGCGTTCTTCAAGCGGATCGGCTCTGCCGTCAGGCGCGGCTTGGGATTGATCGTCGTCGGCATCCTCTGGCCGTTCCTTGCCGCGCACGGCTGGTATCGTCAGCGCAACTTTACAATCAAGGTGCCGATTGCCATCTTCCTGGCGCTTCTCGGCGTGCTCTACATCTATTTCATCTGGCAGACGCAGGTCTGGAGCGGCTTCGACGCCAACTATCCCGACGTCTATAAATTCGCCGATCGCAAGGTCGGCGCTGGGCAGGACCTGCCGCCCGGCACCGATGCGCAAGCAGCGAGCGCACCGAAGAAATGCCAGACGTCGGCTATCGTCGACGTCACCGCCGATCTTACCGATTTCAACGTGAACCAGAATGCCTGGATCTCCTCGATGCTGCTCTACAAGCTCGGGTTCTTCGGTCTGGATTGGAACGACACGCCGTTCCTTGACAACAAGGCGGCCTTCCAGCGCGGCGTCAACCAGGCGGTGCGGCGCACGTCGGTGGAATTGGTGGATACGCTCGGTCGCGTCCGCGGCACGTCGGGCATCAACGGCGATCTGCAGAGCGCACGTGGCAATTTCCAGTTCGATGAATCGAGCTGGTATTTCGGCCTGCGTCCCTTCGGTCCGAAGACGCCAACGCCGAGCTACTATCGTGCCGCCATTACCAGCCTCAGGAAATTCAACACCGATCTCGGCAATTGCAATGCCGTCTTCGACAGCCGCGCCGATAACCTGATGCAGTTCATCGACCGCGTCGCCAATGACCTCGGCAGTACCTCTGATATCCTCGCCGAGCGATCGGAGAACCACAATTACGGTTGGTTCGACATGCGCGCCGACGACCGTTTCTGGTTCGCGTACGGCCAGCTTTATGGCTATTACGGCATCCTGAGTGCTGTCGGCAGCGACTTCCAGCAAGTGATCGCCGAGCGCAATCTCGGGACGCTCTGGGCCTCGACCATGAAGCAGTTCCAATCCGCCCTGCGCATCCAGCCCTTCATGATTTCTAACGGCCGCGAAGACGGCTGGATCATGCCCAGCCATCTGGCGACGATGGGCTTCTACATCCTGCGCGTACGCTCGAACCTGGTGGAAATTCGTTCCGTCCTCAGCGGCCGCTGAGAACGGACTGTAACCCCGTCTCATGCGAGATAGCATATGGATTCGGAGCTCGGACTACGGCGCTTCGATTGAACTTAGGATTGCCGGGGAGTTTGCTAAAACGATTAACTAATCAGCTTCAAGCGGATAGCTTTGGCGACCAACTGGGTGCGATTGACGCAGTCAAGCTTCTTGATGGCGTTGGTCATGTAGGCGTTGACCGTATGGTCGGAGAGGGAAAGAATCTGGCCGATTTCGACGGATGTCTTGCCCTGCGCGGTCCACCGCACGACTTCGAGCTCGCGGGCGGAAAGCATGTGCGGCACGGAACCGTCGTTGCGCTTGATGGTGTTATAGGTGTCCTGGGCCTGCAACATGATCATGGTGAGCTCGTTGAGTTCACTCTGGCCGAGGCTGCTGCGATTGCCCATGAACCAGAAGATCAGGCGTTGGCCGTCGGCGCCGTTGACGGGAATGAGAATACCCATCGGGCAATTGTAACTGGTGAGCACCGTGCGCAGTTCGCGCGGCAATTCCATATTCTGCACATCGCCTTTTTCAAGAAGATGCCAGGGGCGCGGCAGCACCGAGTTGCGTACGCGTATCAACATGGGGCAGCTGCGCAGCAGTTGATGACGGTCGAAATCGCGCAGAAATTGCGGCGGCAGCGAGCCTTCGATGATCAGCGGGGTCAGCATCGAATCTTCGGAAACCGGGGCGCTCATCAGCGCTCCGTGGCTGAAGCCGAAGGCCGTGCTTGTGCGCTCTAAAGCCTGGGCAAATGCCGCAGGAGTCCTGGCGGAGGCCAACTCGGCGGAAAGCAATAACTGTCTCTCAGCGGTTATAAAATAGGACATTTTGATGTGAGCGCCCGTAGCCTGTTACAGCTATCAAATACCGGAATTACAGGCGAATGCTAGAGACAAAATCGCACCAGAAGAAGAAATAATTTCATTTTCATATATTTTAATGTTTAAATATAAAAAATTCTATTATTCCGCTGCCAGCAAGGTTACACGGGCAGGAATGTTGTTCCTTTAACTTCCTCCATAACAGCATAAGTGTGCGTTTCGCGCACGCCGGGGAGTGGCAGAATAACCTCCGACAAAAATTGCCGATAAGCCTCCATGCCGGCCACGCGCGCTTTCACCAGATAATCGAACCCGCCCGCCACCATGTGGCATTCGATGACGTCGTCGCTACGCTTCACCGCATCCGAAAATGAATCGAAAACGTCAGGCGTCGTGCGGTCCAGCTTGACCTGCACGAAGACGAGCAGGGAACGGCCAAGCTTCTCCGGCGAAAGGATTGCCATGTAGCCGATGATATAGCCGTCGCGGGTCAGCCGTTTCACGCGTTCGGCGGTCGCCGTGGGTGAGAGGTGAACCTGTTCGGCAAGCTCGGTGTTGCTCAACCGACCCTCTTTCTGCAGGGCGCGGAGGATTTTGCGGTCGAGCCTATCGAGTTCCTTCATTTTCCACTACTCCGTCGCCAAATTGCAGCGAAACATCTGTACAATCTGACATTATTCGGCGGAAAACACCAGAAAAGAACGGCTATGTTGCCGAAATCACGGAGAAAACATCATGAACCCTCGGATTTCGCCAGCATACCCGCCATTCAACGCTCCTTTTGCCGGTGACGACGACCGGCTGCTGCATGCCTTCGCCGGCGATCTGACCTTTACGAGCGCGCAGGATGCGGCGATCGACCAGCGCGCCACACGCATGATCGAGGCGATCCGTGATAATTCCGGCTCGATGGGCGGCGTGGAGGACTTCCTGCGCGAATACGGGCTTTCCACCCGCGAGGGACTGGCGCTGATGGTGCTTGCCGAGGCGCTGCTGCGCGTGCCGGACGCGCTCACCCAGGACAAGCTGATCGAGGACAAGTTGAAGGAAGGCGGTTGGAGCGAACATGAGGCGCGGGGCGACAGCTGGTTCGTTTCGGCTTCCGCTTGGGCCCTCGGCGTCTCTGCCCGCATCCTGCGACCAGGAGATACCCCGGAGGGCGTGGTGCGCGGCCTCGTCAAGCGGCTTGGCCTGCCGACGGTGCGCAACGCCACCAAACAGGCCATGCGCTTCCTCGGCCATCATTTCGTGCTTGGGGAAACCATCAAGGATGCGCTCGGACGCGCCGCCAAGAGCGAGGAGAAGGGCTACCGGCATTCCTTCGACATGCTGGGCGAGGGGGCTCGCACCGCCGAGGATGCCAAGCGCTATTTCCAGTCCTACGTCATGGCCATCGAGGCGATC
>JAGWJK010000427.1 GCA_028865845.1 Rhizobiaceae bacterium | reverse complement strand
CTCAGGGAGATCAGTCATGGCAGACAAAATCGCATTTGACACCGACCGTGGCGAAGGTGGCGAGACCCACCAGCATGTGCCGGCCAAAGGCCCTCACGAAGGCATGGATCACCTGACCACCAATCAAGGGATCCGGGTCTCGGACAATCAAAATAGTCTGCGTTCTGGAGCACGGGGCCCCACACTCCTCGAAGACTTTGTCCTGCGCGAAAAGATCTTCCATTTCGACCATGAGCGCATACCGGAGCGCATCGTCCATGCCCGTGGTTCGGCCGCTCACGGCTACTTTGAAAGCTACGAATCCCTGTCCGAGATCACCAAGGCTGACCTGTTCCAGCGCAAGGGCGAGAAGACGCCGGTCTTCGTTCGCTTTTCGACCGTTGCTGGCGGCGCCGGATCTGTGGACACACCGCGCGACGTGCGTGGTTTTGCAGTGAAGTTCTACACCAAGGAAGGCAACTGGGATCTCGTCGGCAACAATATCCCGATTTTCTTCATCCAGGACGCCATCAAGTTTCCCGATCTGGTCCATGCGGTGAAAATGGAAGCCGATCGCGCCTATCCGCAGGCCGGCAGCGCTCACGATACCTTCTGGGACTGGGCGTCATTGATGCCGGAGACCACCCATATGCTGATGTGGGCGATGTCGGATCGGGCCATACCGCGGTCGCTACGGATGATGCAGGGTTTCGGCATCCATACCTTCCGCCTGGTCAATGAAGCCGGACAATCGTCCTTCGTCAAATTCCACTGGAGGCCGAAGCTCGGCACGCAATCGACGCTTTGGGACGAAGCCCTTAAATTGCAGGCAGCCGACAACGACTATCATCGCCGCGACCTGTACGAAGCGATCGCCGCCGGCAATTTCCCGGAATGGGAACTGGGGTTGCAGGTCTTCGACGAAAAATTCGCCGAGAGCTTGCCCTATGACGTGCTTGACCCCACGAAAATCATTCCCGAAGAAATCCTGCCACTGAAGATGGTCGGCCGGCTGGTGCTCGATCGCAATCCCGACAACTTCTTTGCCGAGACCGAGCAGGTCGCCTATTGCCCGGCGAACATCGTTCCAGGCGTCGACTTCACCAATGACCCGCTGCTGCAGGGCCGGCTCTTCAGCTACCTCGATACGCAGAAATCCCGGCTTGGGACCGCGAACTTCCATCAACTGCCGATCAACGCGCCGAAATGTCCCGTCATGAACTTCCAGCGCGACGGCCAGATGCAGATGAACGTACCAACGGGCCGAGCAAATTATGAGCCAAACAGCCTTTCAGCGCATGGCGAGCCCGGCGGCCCGCGAGAATGTCCGGTCACCGGATTTCGAACATTCGAGAAACCGGCGGGAACTGCCGAACAGGGCGACAAACTGCGCGTCCGGGCTGAGCTCTTCGCCGATCACTACAGTCAGGCGAGGCTCTTCTGGACATCGCAGACGTCATCGGAGCAATCTCATATCGCGTCCGCGTTCGTCTTCGAGCTTTCAAAGGTCGGCCTCGAGCAGGTGCCGCCACGAATGGTCGGCAATCTCTTGAACGTGGATCAACAATTGGCAGAGCGCGTCGCAGCCGGACTCGGCATTGCCCTACCGAACAAAAATGCACCGGCGCGCGCACCGATCGATCTCGATCCATCGCCGGCCCTGTCCATCCAAAAGAATATGAAGGAGACGCTGGAAGGTCGGAAGATCGGCATTCTCATTGCTGAGGGCACCGACGCGAAGGTCCTTGCGAGCCTTATCAAGGATGTAACCGGAGCCGGAGCCACACCTTTCGTCGTTGCCCCGAAAATCGGTAAAACCGGGCTTTCAAACGGCAAGGGAATGAAGGCAGACGGCCAGCTTCTCGGATCACCCTCCCAGCTCTTCGACGCCGTTGCCGTTATACTGTCGGCCGAAGGCTGCAGGCAACTGCTCCAGGATGGCGCCGCGTTACAATGGATCATGGATGCCTTCGGGCACTTGAAGGCGATTACGCATACCGCCGAAGCCTTGCCACTTCTGCAAAAGGCCGGTGTCGAGCCCGATGACGGCGTGACGTCGCCTGGCAACGATTTTCTCAAGGCCGCAGCCAAGCGTTTCTTCGATCGGGAGCCAAAGCTACGCATGCTTGCATAAACCGGCGTCCACGACGCTTCGGCGGCCCATGAGGGCGTGCTGCTGTGTGGCTAGGGAGTGCGACCGGGTGGAATGCCGACCTTGCCAGATGTCAGATCTTGCTTCCGCAATGCATTGCATGCGCGTTTCGTTAAAAACGTGGAACCGCCCGGTCTGGCTCGAGTTTGGAGTATGTGCCTTTGGCACAGACGCGAGCAAAATCGCATGCAGTTGCGATATATCTTTGGAGATCGTCATGACCAGCATCAGGAATATAGACGCGAAGCAACCATTGCCGGCGACCGACGCTCGGCAGGGCGCGCGAGGAACAGGCCTTCTGACTATTCTCATCGCGGCGCTGGTTCTCGCGGCAATTGGCTGGGCGGCGGCTGAAATGTGGGGCCGCTATCTGGATCCAAATAAGGGAGTTACGTCGTCGTCGCCGGCTGCTCCCAGTTCCACAACGATACCGCCGGGGAGCGTCACATCCGGTCAAGCGTTGCCCCCATCGGCAACCGATAAGTCCGACAACAATCAGCTGGGTATAAAGAGCACACCTGCTCAGCCGAGCCGCGACGGCACGCAGAACTGACGACAACACCAAATAGCCCCGGATCCGCTCGTCATCTTGAATTGGTGACGCGCGAAACTGCTCAGTCGCAGCAAGCCCTTTACGTCAATTCTTTCCGCTGAAGGACCCAGGCGGGCCTAAACACGTTAGTGCAACAGGACTGTACGATACCGGACAAACCTGTTTTCCGCGTGTACATCTGCGAAGCCAGCGTTTACTGGATGCGATGCCGTCTTTGATTCCGACGGCGGTGGTTGCATTGGTGGAGGGAGCATGTCGGCGGTAGCGTTCATTCTCGAGGACGAGCCGATTATCGCACTCGATATCGAAGATCTTTTGCTTCAATTCGGCTGCAGCGATGCCAAAGTCTTTTCAACGGCCGACCAGGCTCTACGATGGCTTGATTCCAACACACCGGATTTCGCGATCATCGACCCTCTTCTGAAGGACGGTTATTGTACGACGGTTGCCGCTTTGCTGAGCGAGCGCTCGGTTCCCTTCATCGTCTATTCAGGCAACAATGCAGCGGAACTAACTTCCGAATTCAGGATGGGGATAATGGTCTTGAAACCGGCTGCGCCAGATGAATTGCTCGACGTCGTCAAGTCGATCCTGGGATAAAACCACGGTTGAACGTCAACCTCCCAGTGGACCCATCGGCACCATCGCAAAATTGAACTTGGAAGCCCCGAATACGTTTTTCCTCTCAACGGAGGTTTAAAGATCATGACGGCAGTTTTCAGCGAGTATTCAAACAAGCTACTTTCCATCCTTCCCGCCGATGATGGATTGGGGCTCGTGACTGAACTGCAGTCAGTGTCTCTGCCTAAGGGAATGTTTCTATCCCATCCCAATAGACCCGCCGATTTCTGCTATTTTCCAGAGAATGGAATTGCGTCGGTCGTCGCCATTTCGCCGGAAGGGCATCGCAGCGAAGCAGGCGTCATTGGATGGGAGGGTGTAACCCCGCTTGCACCCGTCTTGCATGCTGGACAGAGCCCTTTCGAGATCTTTGTGCAAGTTGAAGGAAGCGGCTTCCGCATCGAGGCCGATTGCCTCCAATCCATTCTCGAAAACAGCGCATCAATCAGGCATATATTTCTTCGCTATGCCCAGGCGTTTTTTGTCCAGTGCTCATTCACCTCTTTATCCAATGCCACTCACCGCTTGGAGGAGCGGCTCGCACGCTGGATTCTCATGTGTCATGACCGGGTGATTGGCGACCGAATTGCTCTCAGCCACGAGTTCATGGCGGCCATGCTCGCTGTTCACCGCCCAAGTGTTACGACCGCGCTTCATGTTCTGGAAGGCAACCGATTTATCTATTCCGAACGCAATCTCGTCATTGTCCGAAACCGCGCTGACCTCGAAGAGTTTGCCTCCGACGCCTACGGTCTGGCGGAACAGGAGTATGAACGCTTGTTGTTTCCTCTCAGAAAGATTTAAGAGCATCACTAAACGGCACCCTCGCGACAACGCGCCCGCGAGAATCGACAATTCGGAATTCTCGGGCCTCATCAATCCTTAGGCCTGCGCGCAGGCGTTCGGCCAGTAGGTCGCGAGCGCTGTCTCGCGCCTCTTTGATGGCATCGGCAAGGCTTTCGCACTCCGACCCATCGGGGTCTTCGATGCTCTCGTCGCCGTCTTGGATGTGGAAGTAAAACCGCTGCATCCTCCCGGAACTTGCGAAGTGGCGAAACGTTCCCAGTCCAAGAAAACGTTGTCCCACATTCGTCTTCAGAGAGCGTCTCGATTGGGTGGAGCGGGCCTTTGCATGACTTTTCGAAGCCGTGGCCACAAGCGTTTCCAAGGCTTCTATGGTGTTGGCGTCGCCGCGGGTTGCTGCCCCACCACTACGCTCTCGGCACGCTCGGCAAATTGCGGAGGTGAGCCAAACTGTTGGACCGGCTACGATTTTGCACGACACTACTGCAAAGTTGCCGCATCGGCGCAAGAGCATTCTCCGAGCCCCATCAAAAGCTGGGAACGAGCGCGCGCCACACGGCTCTTGATCGTTCCAACCTCGCAGTGGCAGAGAATGGCAGCTTCCTCATATGAGACGCCGGAAGACACGAGTAGAAGCGCGTGCCGGTAGTGCGGGCGGAGACGCCCTAACGCGGACTGAACATTTTGGGCATAGATTACCCATGTTTGGCTCGCCTGCATGGGGATATCGATTTCGCCAGCATCAATCTCCGACATCAATGGCGAGCGACCGCGTCGTCTATAATTTGTGAAATAGGTGTTTCGCATGATCGTAAAGAGCCAGCTCTTAAGGCTCGTTCCCGGAGAGAAGGTATCGACATGTGC
>JAGWJK010000426.1 GCA_028865845.1 Rhizobiaceae bacterium | reverse complement strand
CTGGAGGACATTTCCGGCGGCGAGATCAACATCGGCGGTCGCGTCGTCAACGACGTGGAGCCGGCCGACCGCGGCATCGCCATGGTCTTCCAGTCCTACGCTCTCTACCCGCACCTGACGGTCGAGGAGAACCTGAGCTTCGGCCTGAGAATGAACGGCAACCCGAAGGCCGACACCGAGCGGCGCGTCAAGCAGGCCTCCGAAATCCTGCAGATCGCCGAACTGATGAAGCGCAGGCCGAAACAGCTTTCCGGCGGCCAGCGCCAGCGTGTCGCCATCGGCCGCGCCATCGTGCGCGAGCCGACGATCTTCCTGTTCGACGAGCCGCTGTCGAACCTCGATGCCGAACTGCGGGTGCAGATGCGTGTCGAGATTTCCCGACTGCATAAGAAGCTCGGCACGACGATGATCTACGTGACGCACGATCAGACCGAGGCGATGACGCTTGCCGACAAGATCGTGGTGCTTCGCGGCGGCAATATCGAGCAGATCGGCGCGCCGCTCGACCTCTATGACGACCCCGCCAACCAGTTCGTCGCCGGTTTCGTCGGCTCGCCGAAGATGAATTTCCTGCGCGCGGAGATCGTCGGCAGGGGAACGGGCAACGTCAGCGTCGCGCTGAAGGGCGATCCAAAGGTGCGCTTGTCGCTGCCGATTACGACGGCTGCGGTCGAAATCGGCGCGCAGGTGACGATCGGCGTCAGGCCGGAACACTTTCTCGAGGTCGGTCGCGGCGATGTCGACATGACCGTCGATGTCGACGTCGCCGAGCACCTCGGCAACACCAGCTACGTCTACGCCAATGTCACCGGCGGCGAGCAGATCGTCATCGAGCGCGAGGAATCGCGCAACACCAACAATCGCGACACGCTGACCGTGGCGCTTTCCGCCGCCAAGACATTCCTGTTCGACAGCGCCGGCAACCGGATGCGGTAGGCGGCGTCAATCCACACCTCCCAAGACCGCATGCATTTTGATGAAAGGACCTTTGTGATGAGTACTGAGACACCGATCCGCTGGGGTATCATCGGCCCCGGCAAGATTGCCCAGACCTTTGCCGACGGCATCGCCCATTCGCGCACCGGCAAACTGGTGGCGATCGCGACGCGTGATCCGAGCAAGCCGGGCCTCGCCGAGAGCTTCCCCGGCGCCCGCATCGTCAACGGTTACGACGCACTGCTGACCGATGGCGAAGTGGATGCCATCTATATCGCCACCCCGCATACCGGCCATGCCGAATGGGCCATCAAGTCGATTCGCGCCGGCAAGCATGTTCTCGTCGAGAAGCCGATCGCACTCTCCGCCTACGATGCCGAAGCGATCTATTACGAAGCCAAGAAGGCCGGCGTCTTTGCCGGCGAAGCCTTCATGTACCGCGTCCATCCGCAAACGGCGAAACTGGTCGAGCTGGTGAAGAGCGGCACTATCGGCCAGATCCGCATCATCCGCTCGTCCTTTGGCTTCAACATGGGCACGGTCAAGCCGGAACACCGGCTGTTCGCCAACGACACTGCCGGCGGCGGCATCCTGGATGTCGGCGGCTATCCGGTATCGATGGCGCGGTTGATCGCAGGCGCTGCCGATGGCAAGCCGTTCCTGGAGCCGGAAAAGGTCGCGGGCGTCGCCCATCTCGGCCAGACCGGCGTCGACGAATGGGCTTCGGCGGTATTGAAATTCCCGAACGAGATCATCGCCGAAGTGTCCTGCTCGATCATGGCGAACCAGGACAACACGCTGCGCATCATCGGCTCGGACGGACGCATCGAGGTCAAGGATTTCTGGTTTGCCTCCGGTCACAAGGGCGGCACCGGCAACATCGAAATCTTCAAGGGCGCCGATCAGCAGACGATCGAGGTCAAGGAAGATCGCTGGCTCTATTCCTTCGAAGTAGACGCCACAGGCGATGCTATCCGCGCCGGCAAGACGGAATTTGCGTCTCCTGGCATCGGCTGGGCCGATTCGATCGGCAACCTGCGTGTCCTCGACCAATGGCGCGCCTCGGTCGGCCTGGAATACGGCGTCGAAAAAGCCACCCAGCGTACCAAGAACATTGCCGGCGGCGCGGTCGCCAAGGGCAATAGCATTCCGAAGCGCCAGATTCCGGGCATCTCGAAGCCAGCTTCACTCGTCACCCTCGGCTTCGAATTCTTCCCGAATTTCGCCGCCGCCTCGCTGACGCTCGACGCTTTCTACGAAGCCGGCGGCAATGCCTTCGACACGGCCTTCGTCTATGGCGGCGGCAAGACCGAGAGCATCTTCGGCGACTGGCATACGAGCCGCAACGTGCCGCGCGAGGAGATCGTGCTGATCGGCAAGGGCGCGCATTCGCCGCTCTGCTACCCCGACATGATCGGCAAGCAGCTCGACCAGTCGCTCAACCGGCTGAAGACCGACTATGTCGACGTCTATTTCATGCATCGCGACAACCCGATCGTCCCAGTCGGCGAATTCGTCGACGCCATGGATGCCGAGGTCAGGGCTGGCCGCATTCGCGGTATCTTCGGCGGCTCGAACTGGACGCGCGAGCGCTTCGACGAAGCGGTTGCCTACGCTGCCAAGAACGGCAAGACGGCTCCCGCCGGACTTTCCAACAATTTCTCGCTCGCCGAAATGCTCGACCCGATCTGGGCCGGTTGCGTCACGGCCTCCGACGATGCCTGGAAAGCCTGGCTCAACGCCAACCAGATCCCGAACTTCGCCTGGTCGAGCCAGGGCCGCGGTTTCTTCACCGATCGGGCTGGCCGCGACAAGCGCGACGACGACGAACTGGTGCGTTGCTGGTACAACGATCGCAACTTCGCCCGCCGCGACCGCGCGATCGAACTGGCGCAGAAGCTCGGCCGCAGTCCGATCCATATCGCGCTTGCCTATGTGATCGCCCAGCCCTTCCCCGTCATCCCGTTGATCGGGCCTCGTACCGTTGCCGAGCTTGAGGACAGCCTTTCGGCGCTCGACATCAAGCTGACGCCGGAACAGATCAAGTGGCTCGAAGCCTGATTCGATAACCACCGGAATGCAAACAGCCCGCCTCGTGACCGAGGCGGGCTGTTTATTTGTTAGCACGATAGAACAAAAATCCCGCCGAGCTATCGTTCCAGCGATTTAAGCCGCAAAATTGAATGCCTTGGTGTCCGACCCTTCGAAGCCCAGGAGATAGGTCTTGCGCTCGATGCCGCCGGCAAATCCCCTGAGTTCGCCGGAAGATCCGATCACCCGATGGCACGGCGCGATAATGGAAATCGGATTGCGGCCATTGGCGGCACCAACGGCTCGTATCGCTTTCGGGGCGCCGATCTGCTGCGCGATCTGCATGTAGGAGCTGGTCTCGCCGAAGGGGATGGTCAGCAGCGCCTGCCAGACCTTCTTCTGGAATTCAGTGCCAGAGAAATCCAAAGGCAAATCGAAAACCTGCCGTTCGCCGGCGAAATATTCCCGCAATTGCTGCTCCGCAAGCAACAGCATGGGATGGTTCTCGTCTTCGGCAACAATGTTCAACTGCACCCGTTTGGGTCTGTCCCTGTCCCAAAGGATCGCGGCCAGGCCCTCATGGCTTGCCACCAGCTTCAGATTCCCGACCGGTGAATTGGCGACCTTGTAGAAATAATCCTTCTCGGCGCCACGTCCGATTCTCGTCATATCGATATCCTCATCTTCGGATCCGGATCGGTTTCAGCTCTGCCATCATCAGCATTCCCGTCCCGGCCGCGACGATTCGATTTCGCCGCTGAACAGAGTTTCATATGATCCGAAAACCCGGCCGTCGCCCACCCGAAAACCATCCGCAACGGACGAGCGCACAATCTTTTCAGACAAACAAATGCCGGTGTCTGCCACCGGCGAACCGGCGCTTTCCCTGTTCGTCGCAGCCAGTTTCCACGACCAGAAGGCAAGGTGCAGCGGCAAGTCAGCTTCGCGCTATCTTGCGTGGCTTTATATGGCGGCAGTGCATGATGTCACCACCATGCGGATGATCGAGTCGCCATAGCTTCAGCATGCCTGAGGGCCGACTGACCTCCCGCCTGGCCATAGTCGCTAACACACGGACGGAAACAGGCGCCACTGCGCCGCAGCCTTCGGTCCGCAAAAGGAATCCCCATGCCAGTGCCCCCCACCATTATCGGCGATGATACACTTGCAGAGTGGCTGATCTCGGGGGGAGATGACCGGCTGGACTGCGATCCGGCGACCGGTCTCAACATGTACGGCTACGGGCCACGACCCAAGCCGAAGGATTTTGCGTTCAGCTCATCGACGGCATCGACGATTTCAGCTGCAGCCTTCGCTCATGTCGAAAACGACCACGCCCGCTTGACGCAGGCGCTCGAAAGCCAGTCGCCGGCTGATCTCTATGCGCAGGAGATGGCAAAGACACGGTCCAGCCTGTTGCATCTGATTGGCCTTGGTGCAGATGCCGGCTTGCCCGGTGTCGATGCGATCATGGCGGCGTCCGGCACGGATATTCATCTTTTCGCCGCGATGCTGTTGGCACAGCAGGACCAGCGGACGCTGATGACGATAACGCTCAAGGGCAGCGAGACCGGCAGCGGCGTCATGGCGGCCGCGGCGGGCCGGCATTTCATGGGCCGGGTGAGCAGTGGCCGCTCTGTCGCCAAGGGCGAGCAATTGAGCGCGGACCGCGGCATGCGACACATGTCGATCGACGTTCGCACTGCCGACGGCAGCCTACGAACGGAGGAGGACGTCGAGCGCGAACTCAGAGGGGAAATCGAGCTCGTCCGAGCCGCCGGCATGCGCTGCCTTCTGGTGGTGACGGACGTTTCCAAAACCGGCCTGATCGCGCCGAGTCTTGAAACCGCTTTGCGCCTCAAGGCCCATTTCGGATCGATGCTGGATATCCTGGTCGACGCCTGCCAGTTTCGCGTCTCGACCGCGACCATACGCGCCTATCTGGAGCGCGAATTTCTCGTCGCCGTCACCGGATCGAAATTTCTTGCCGGCCCAATTTTCTGCGGCGCGCTACTCTGCCCATCGGGACTATCGCAACG
>JAGWJK010000425.1 GCA_028865845.1 Rhizobiaceae bacterium | reverse complement strand
AAGTTTGGCGATAAGGCCGGCGTCTCCGTCGCCTATCAGGCCGCCCAGAGCGAAGGCGACCAGCTTGGTCAGTTGACGATTGCGGAAGGAATGGTCACCCAAGGGTTCAACGTTCTTCTCCTGTCGCCACAGACCGACGCGAACCTGCAGCCCGTTATGGAAGAGGCAAAGGCCGCCAAGATCCCGGTGGTGAACGTCAACGACGCCGTGATCCCGCAAGCCGAACATTACGTCGGCAACGTTCAGCGGGACAATGGCGTCAGGGTGGCCAAGTGGTTCATAGAAAATCGTCCGCAAGGCGGCAAGGTAGCGATCATCGAAGGTCAGGCCGGCGTGTTCGCCGCAGTCCAGCGCACCGATGGATTCAAATCGACCATCACCAAGGACGGCAAGTTCGAGGTCGTCGCGAGCGTTCCCGGCAACTGGGACCGCCAGACCTCTTATGATGCGGCAACCAACATCCTGCAGCAGCATCCCGATCTGATTGGTTTCTACGCCAACAATGACGGCATGGCGCTCGGCGTTGTGGAAGCGGTCAAGGCTGCAAATCTTCTTGGCAAGGTCGCCGTCTTCGGTACCGACGGAATCTCCGACGCCTACACCTCCATCAAGGCCGGCGAACTAACGGGTACCGTCGACAGCTTTCCCGTGCTGACGGGCGAAGTTGCCATGGAGACCGCATTGCGCCTCGTCGGCGGCCAGGCGCTTCCACGTGTCGTTTCGACCCCGCAGGCACTGATCACCAAGGATAACGTCGCAAAGTATCAGGGTGACGGCGTCGACGTACGTGCGGTTCTGATGAAAGACGCAGCGGCCGGAAACTAACGGAAACAGGAGCCGGTTCATCGGTGAGCCGGCTCTCCTCTACCGAAAGCACCGCAGATGACCACAACATCAAGACTGAAATTCGACGGGATCACCAAAGCATTTCCCGGCGTCAAGGCGCTGACCAATGTCTCTTTTGAAGTCGCTCCGGGTGAGATCCATGCTTTGCTGGGCGAGAACGGCGCCGGAAAGTCGACGCTGTTGCGGATACTCTCCGGCGTGTTCGCCGCGACCAGCGGCGAGTTCTACGTCGACGGAGAGCAGGCCCAGTTCAAACGCCCGGACAATGCCCGGACTGCGGGGATCGCGATGATCCACCAGGAACTACAACAGGTCCCCAACCTGACGGTCGCGCAGAATATGTTTCTTGGCCATCCCCTCAAGATAGCCGGCGGCCTTCTGGTGGACCGGCGCGAACAGGAACGCAGAGCCGCGGAGGCGCTCGCCATGATCGATCCTTCGATCGATCCGTCGGTTCCAATCAAGATTCTGAAGGTCGCGCAACGCCAGATCGTCGAGATCGCCCGCGCCTTGCTCGACAAGGCGAAGATCATCGCAATGGACGAACCGACGTCGAGCTTGACGCCGTCGGAGTTCGAGAGTCTCGCCGCGATCGTCGAGAAGCTGGCCGCCGCCGGCGTGTCGATCATCTACGTCTCGCACAAGATGGACGAGGTCTTCCGCATTTGTCACCGTGGCACGGTCATGCGCGACGGAAAGGTGGTCGGCGTCGTCGACCTGCAGAAGGTCGCCCAGGAAGACGTCATCGCCATGATGGTCGGCCGTGAGCTGCTGCACGAAGACCATCGGTCGCACGCAACCAGTGATGTGAGGTTGGAAGTCAGAAACCTCTCGTCTGCAACAACACCGGTGCGCGACGTTACATTTGACGTTCATCGCGGCGAGGTGCTCGGCATCGCCGGTCTGGTGGGCTCGGGAAGGACGGAACTTCTTCGCCTGCTCGCAGGCGTCGATCCGATCGCCGGCGGAAGCATCAGGCTCGACGGCAAGCCACTCACACTGAAGAACCCACGTTCGGCTATCGCAGCGGGGATCGGTCTTCTTCCAGAAGAGCGAAAACGCGAAGGGATAATTCCTGCGCGACCGGTTTCCATCAACATGGCACTTCCGTCGATGGGACGGTTTTCCAAGGGCGGGATCGTTCGTCATGGCCTGGTGAAGAAGAGGTCCAGCGAACTGCTGAAGCGCGTCAATCTGCGGCCTTTCCAGATCGACCGGCCGATCAAGCTCTTCAGTGGCGGAAACCAACAGAAGGCTATCATCGCCCGCTGGCTTGCCGCCGGTTCGGAGATCCTTCTCTTTGATGAACCGACGCGTGGCATCGACGTCGGTGCGAAGTCGGAAATCTATCACCTGATCGAGGAACTCGCCGCCGAGGGCCGCTCCATCATCGTGGTGTCCTCTGAGTTGCCAGAGGTCATGCGCGTATCCGACCGCGTGGTCGTCATGCGCAACGGCAGGGTCGCCGGCCAATTGGAACGGCATGAACTCTCCGAACAGAACCTCGTCTCATATGCCGTTGGCGACGCGGGCCAGAAGGCGGCGTCCTCCAAGCAGGAGCATGGAAATGTCTGATATCACCTCAAGCGCCCCTGTGCGTCCCAGCATTCTCTCGTCGTTCTCTGTCCGTGACGCAGGTACGCTTATCGGTCTCGTTCTCATCCTGGCGGTGTTCGCGATCCTCGTGCCCGGCTTCGTGTCCGAACGCAATCTCATCAACATCCTTCAACAGTCAAGCATCAACGCCTGCCTGGCGCTCGGAATGACTTTGGTGATCATTTCCGGCGGCATCGACCTCTCAGTCGGCCCGACGGCGGCCATTGCAGCCGTGCTCAGCGCGACCTTGCTGGTCGCGGGCTATCCACTGCCCATCGCTGTTCTGGCCGGTCTTGGCGTCGGCGTCGTCTGCGGCTTGGTGAACGGGGTGCTGGTGGCCTACGTGGGACTTCAGCCGTTTATCGTGACGCTTGGAACCCTCAGCACCTACCGCGCCGTCGCACTCATCTATACCGGAGGCAATCCGGTGCTGGGCATCCCGCAAGGATTCCGTTCGATCTTCAATGGCTCCGTCGCCGGCATTCCGAATTCGGTCATCATCGTCGCAGGCGTCGCGCTGGCGGCCTGGGTTCTGCTCAAGAAGACGCCGATCGGGGAGTACCTCCTTGCCGTCGGCGGCAACGAGGAAGCCGCGTATGTCGCTGGCGTGCCGATCGCCCTCACCAAGATCACTGCCTACGTCATTTCCGGAGCCTTGGCGGCGCTGGCATCGCTCATCCTGATCGGACGGCTGGGAGCGGCAGAGCCGATCCTTGGCAACCTTTGGGAATTGGACGCCATCGCGGCGGCTGCCATCGGCGGCGCCTCTCTGATGGGCGGCAAGGGCAGTGTCGTCGGTACGATCCTTGGCGCGATCATCCTTGGTGCGATGCGCAACGGTTTGACGTTGATGAACGTCCAAGCTTTCTATCAACTGCTCGCAACCGGCCTTATAATTCTTGTCGCGATGATCATTGATCGCCTGACAAGGGGACGTGGATGAGCCTGGACGATTACGAGACGAAAGCCGTAGGGCCAAGGATACGCATGATGATGCCGCTTCTGACACCATTGGAAGCGAAGGTTGTCGAAACGGTTTTTGCCCTACGTGATTTCAGCAATGACACGTCTCTGAAGCAGATCGCCGACGATGCCGGCGTTTCCGAAGCAATGGTGGTGAAGATCACCAAGAAGCTTGGATTTGCCGGTTACCGTGATTTCCGAACCGCGGTCACCCAGTACAATCGTCAGCCGACAGCGGAAATGCATCAGGAGCTCTCCGCGGAAGACACCCCGCAGGAGATCGTCCAGAAGGTTTTCCGTACCTCCATAAATGCGTTGGAGGAGACCTTGTCGATCCTCGACATGGAGGCGTTCGTGCGAGCCGCCGATCTGATCCATCGTGCAAGAAACCGAGACTTCTACGGCGTCGGAGGGTCCGCTCAGATCGCACGCGATGTCTCGCACAAATTTCTCCGTATCGGGGTCAGAACGAACGTATTCGACGATTCCCACATAATGCTGATGTCGGCCTCGTTGCTGGGCGAGGAAGATATCGCAGTTGGGTTCTCCCATTCCGGCAATACGACGGCGGTCATCGAAGCAATCCAGCTTGCGCGGAAAAACGGTGCGCGCACCATCGCAATCACCAACTACGGCTCCTCCGCGCTGGCTCAGGCATCCGATGTCGTTCTCTGTTCGACAGCGCAGGGCTCGCCGCTGATGGGGGAGAACGCCGCCGCACGCATCGCACAGCTCAACATTCTCGACGCGGTATTCGTCGCCGTGGCGCAACGCGACTATCAGGCTGCGGAACGCAACCTCGGCCGGACAATGTCAGCCGTCAAATCCAAACGAAAAGATCGACTTCCATGACAGCTTCTCCTCTCGTCACCGTTTTCGGCAGCCTGCACTACGATATCGCTGTCTTCGGACCTGCGCGACCGCGCAAAGGCGAAACTGTAACTGGTACGTCCTGGCATCCCAAGAGCGGTGGCAAAGGTGGGAACCAGGCAGTTTCTTCCGCACGAGCAGGTGTGGAAACCGCGATGATTGGCGCGGTGGCAGACGACGACTTCGGCCGAGCCTTGCTCGGCAACCTGCAGCGTAAAAACGTCGACGCGAGATTCGTCCGCCGTGATGCCTCCCTTTCGACGGGCATGAGCGTCGCAATCTTCGACTCGGATGGTGACTACGGAGCGGTGATCGTTTCGGGCAGCAATCTGACACTCGGCAGCAATGATGTCGAAGCGGCAGCAGAACTTCTGAGACGCACAACGATACTTGTGCTCCAAAGCGAGGTCCCTGACGCCGCAAACGTTGCTGCGGCTCGCGCCGTCAAAAAAACGGGAGGGCGAGTCTTGCTGAATGCCGCACCTGCTCGTTCGCTTTCGAAGGAGTTGGAAGAGAGCGTTGACATTATTGTCGTCAACGGCGTCGAAGCCGAGATGTTGGCGAAGGTGCCGGTTGTAGAGACCCTGCACGGCGCGCTCGCGGCAGCAAAGCTGCTCGCGCGAACGTTCCCGGAGGCGGTCGTGACCGCGGGCGGCGCAGGGGTTGCCTACGCCAACGGCGCCGGCGAGGAGCTGGCGATAGAGGCAATGAAAATCAAAGTCGAAAGCACCCACGGG
>JAGWJK010000424.1 GCA_028865845.1 Rhizobiaceae bacterium | reverse complement strand
AGACTAGCACTAGAATGGTAATTGACTTCAAACTGTAAAGAAGGCAGTTTTTCGGCTGTAAGTTACCAAAAGGGAACCGGCATGAGTGCCAGAACCGTCGTCAATCTCCGCCCCCAGGATGTGCCGATACGCACCCCGGATCTCAGCAATCTCGATTTCTCCAATTGTCCCGTGCGTGATCTGATCTCGCAGATCGGCGGCAAGTGGTCGACCTTATTGCTGGAGGCGCTTGCTCAGCAGCCCTATCGTTTCGGCGAGCTCCGCCGCCTCGTCCCGGACATCTCCCAACGCATGCTGACCCAGACCTTAAGGGATCTGCAACGCGACGGCTATATCGCCCGCGAGGTATTTCCAACCAAGCCGCCGAGCGTCGAATATCGGATGACCGATCTTGGCCGTTCCCTGTACGGACCGCTGGCGCAGCTCTTGAACTGGGCGGAAGACAATCATGAGGCCGTGCGTGCCGCCCGGGCGCGCTTCGATCAATCATTGGGCTGATCTCATTGAAACCGTTGAAGATTGCCGTTGTCGGCGCCGGTCCAGCCGGGCTTGCCGCCAGCCTTTTCTTGACCCGCGCGGGCCATGCAGTCGAGCTCGTCGAGCGTTTCGATCATGCCGCGCCCGTCGGTTCGGCGCTGATGCTGCAGCCAACAGGATTGACCGTATTGGAATCGCTCGGCCTCGGCCCGGCGATCCATGCGGCCGGCAATCGTATCGACCGGCTGTTCGGCACGGAGACGAAGCACGGCCGTATCGTCCTTGACGTCCGCTATGACGCACTGTCGGGCGGGCGCTATGGATTGGCGGTTCATCGCGCCGCACTGTTCGATGCGCTTCATGATGAAGTCGCTGCACGAAGACATCCCGTTATTACCGGTCTGCGTGTTACCGGCATCCGGGAGGAGCGCGAAGGCGCTTACCTCGTGGTCGAAGGCAGCGATGGGCTCGGGCCGTACGATCTGGTCGTTGATGCCAGCGGAGCGCGTTCGGAACTGGTTGCGGCATCGCCGGTCGCGCCACGCATACGCAACCTCGCCTACGGCGCCTTCTGGGCGACGCTCGATTATCCGGATGGCTTGGTGGATGAGGGCGCGCTGACGCAGCGATACGATCGGGCGAGGGTGATGATCGGTGTTTTGCCTGTAGGCCGGCGCAGGCCGGATCTGCCGAAACAGGCGGCATTGTTCTGGAGCCTGAAGGTGGCGGATGCCGACGATGTGCGTCGCCGCGGGCTCGATCGCTGGAAGGCGACGATCCGCTCCTATTGGCCGGAGTGCCAGCCGCTGCTCGACCAGATCAGCAACTGGGACCAGTTGACCCTGGCGCGTTATGCGCACCGCACGGTGGCTTTGCCCTATAGCGGTCGCACTGTTTTCGTCGGAGATTCCGCGCATTCCACCAGTCCGCAGCTCGGGCAGGGTGCCAATATGGCGCTGCTCGATGTGGCGGCGCTTGCGCATGCTCTGGCGGGTCACGAGACAATCGGCGATGCACTTGCCGCCTATGCCGCGGCTCGGCGGATGCATGTGCGGGTGTTCCAGCTGCTGTCGCGGGCGTTTACGCCGTTCTACCAGTCGGATTCGGCGGCACTTGCCTGGATACGGGACCGGCTGGTTGCGACCATCGCGAAAATCCCTCCGGGGCCGCAAATCCTGGCTTCGATCGTCTCCGGCACACTGGTCGACCCCTTTGCTGCGGCCGGCCTTTGCGAATGCGATTGGCTGCGGGCCAGCGCGCCGCAGCCATCCTGATCATTTCCGGCCTTCCGTCAGAAACACCACCAATGCCACGATCGGGAAGCAGACGCCGATCCAGGAGGCGAGGTTCCAGCCGCCCGTCGCATAGGCCCAGCCGCCGACCGCCGAACCGATCGCGCCGCCGCCGAAGAAGGTTGCCATGTAGAGGCCGTTCACCCGGCTGCGATGTTCCGGGCTGAGCGCGAAGATGGCGCGCTGGCCACGCACGAGATTGGTCTGGACGCCGAAGTCGAGCATGATGCCGGACAGAGTGAGCGTCAGTAGGGCGACCAACGAGCCGCTGCCGGAGAGATGGCCGATGATCAGTGCGACGATGGCGAGCAGCATGGCAAATGCAGTGGCCAACTTGGTGTGTCCGCGATCGGCAAGACGGCCGGCAATCGGCGAGGCGACGGCGCCGGCAGCACCGGCAAGCGCGAAGAGGGCAATGCCGTTCTGGGTCAGGCCGAAAGCGGGGCTTGCAAGCAGCAGGGGCGTTGTCGTCCAGAACAGGCTGAAGGAACCGAACATGCAGGCCTGATAGATGGCGCGACGCTGCAGAACCGGCGTATGCAAGGCCAGATGGCCCATCGAATGCAGCAACTGGCCATAGTGTAATTTGGTGTGCGGTACACGTGCCGGCAGCACGACGCGCAACAGAACAGCAAGCGCCACCATGATGATGGCGGACAGAATATAGACAGTGTGCCAGGAGGAAAGTTCCGACAGGAAGCTTGCCACCGGCCGCGCCAGCATGATGCCGCAGAGCAGGCCGCTCATGACATTGCCGACGACGGCGCCGCGGCTGGCGTCGGGAGCCATGTGGGCGGCAAAGGGCACAAGCACCTGCACCGCAACGGACGCAAGGCCGATGCACAGCGAGGCCAGCAGAAACAGGCCCGGCGACCAGGCGAAGGCGGCGCCGACCAGGGCAAGGGCCGAAAGGCCGATCAAGGTCAGGACCAGCCGGCGATTTTCCAGGAGATCGCCAAGCGGCACGATCAGCAGCAGGCCGAGGCCGTAGCCGATCTGCGTCAAGGTGACGATCAGACCGGTCGCGGCCGGCGTGAAGCCGAGAGCTTGGCTGATCGGGCCAGCGAGTGGCTGGCCGTAATAGAGATTGGCGGCCACCAGCCCGCAGGCGGCGGCAAACATGAAGGTCATCAAAGGCGAAATGGTCTTTTCGGGGAGCGGTGCACTCTCCCGTCTGGCGGCGGCGGTTGCAGGCATGTCACGGTCCTTGATACGGGAGAAGCAGTCCCCCCAAAAAATCTTGCTGTCGTTCAGTCGAGTAATGTCACGGCCGTCTCGGCGACGGCGATCATCTCTTCGCGTGTGCGTCCGGTCTTGCCGACCACGCGCATGCCCTTCGTCAGGCACAGCTGAGTACGTGCCACGCTTGCGACATCGAGGTCCGGCCGTATCGAACCGTCTTGCTGACCAAGGCGGATCAGGTCGTTGAGAAGCTGTTCGTCGGACTCGAAGGAAAAGGCGACGCGGCTTGCTGCCTCCTCGTCGAAAAGGGCAAGTTCCGTCGTACTCCCGACGACGAGGCATCCCTGACGGCCGATGTCGTCATGGGAGGATTCCGCATAGAAGATCAGATACGCCCGCAGCTTTTCGCGGCCGTTGACTGCCTCCGCCAGACGCTCGTCCAGCAGGGCTCGCCGTACCTGGCGGTAGCGACCCAGAGCGGCGAGAAAGACGCCGCGCTTGTCCTTGAATGCCTTGTAGACGCTGCCGGCGGTAAGACCCATGGCTTCCGTCAGCTCGCTGATCGAGGCGGCGTAATAGCCGCGCTCGGTAAAGACGCGCAGCGCTTCGTCAAGCGCTGCGTCCATGTCGAATTCCCGCGGCCGGCCGCGTAGTTTCGGTGAGCTGTCGAGAGTATCCGTCTTCATGCTCGCTATTTAGGAAATGATCGTTTCCAAAGCAAGCTGAATTTTGCGATGCAACAAAATCGTGATGACGTCTGGCTTGTCCTAGAGATCCAATACCCAGACCTGGCCATTGAGTTCGGGGCCGAACATGCGGTGTTTTTCCTCTGAGACCAGCCGGAAGCCGGCCTGGATGTAGATGGCGCGCGCGGTGTCCAGAATGTCGTTGGTCCAGAGCGAAAGCTGGCGGTATCCGGCGTTGCGGGCGAAGCGAATGCATTCGCCGACCAGCATCTTGCCGATGCCGAGACCGCGTGCCGCTTTGTCGATGTACAGCAGCCGCAGCTTGGCGACGCCATCGCCGCCATCGGTGATCAGCACCGATCCGACATTGGCGCCGTTCCGTTCCACGATCCAGCAATAGTCCTTCTCGGGATTGAACTTCGTCAGAAACTGTGCGGCGACGTCAGCGACAAGGGCCTCGAAACGCTGATCCCAGCCGAATTCCTGGCAGTAGAAGCAGGCCTGGCTCTGGACGATCCAACCCATATCGCCGGCCCTATGGGGGCGGATGATGACCGGCGCAGCGGATTTTTCCTCGGCTGAGAGGATGCTTTTGATGGTGCGCATCGCCTCGACGACACGATCGGGCGCGCCCGGGTCGAGCGCCTCGAAATGTCCGGCGATCTGGGCGCGGGAGCGGCGGACGAATTCGCGGAATTGCGCTTGTCCCTTGTCGGTGACCGTAATGATCTGGCTGCGCAGATCGTTGGGATCGGTCTTTGTCTCGATCAGTTCGTCTTCACGGAAGCGTTTCAGAATGCGGCTGAGATAGGCCGGGTCGAGATGAAGGTCGCGCGTGAGCGTCGATGCGGCGATACCGTCATGCGAACCGATTTCGAAGAGCACGCGCACGTCGGTCAAGGCATAGGGGCTGTCGAGATAGGCTTTGTTCAGGACACCGAGGAAATTCGTGTAGAAGCGGTTGAAATCCCTGACGGCGTCGATTGTGGCAAATTCCGTGGTGGCAAGCATGGACATGGTCTCCCTGGTTGGATGATCATGTCCATGATTTGATGGACTGAGTCAAATATTATTGGACTCAGTCAAATAAATTTAATTTGCGGTCAGGCAGCGAGGCTTTCCTTCGCCCTTTCCGTACCGAGTGCGAATTCGACGGCGGCTTCGGCGTGGATCGTCGTGCTGTCGAAGCCGGGCAGAATCAGCGTCTTCGGATCGAGGATCAGGCAGATTTCGGTGCAACCGAGGATCACGCTGTCGGCGCCAGCGGCCTTGGCGCGCTCGACGATGGCCAACAGCTTCCGGCGCGACTCGTCCTTGACGATGCCGGCGCAAAGTTCGTTGAATATGATGTCATGGGTGGTGGTGCGGTCATCGGCATCAGGC
>JAGWJK010000423.1 GCA_028865845.1 Rhizobiaceae bacterium | reverse complement strand
CGCTGAAGGTCGCCAAGGGCCGGCCGCTCGTCAATTCCGTCACCGGCGAAGAGGAAAAGCTCGAAGCGATCCTGCCGCTGGTCAAGAAATACGACGTGCCGGTCGTTGCCATCTCCAACGACGAAACCGGCATTTCCATGGATCCAGACGTGCGTTTCGCCGTCGCCAAAAAGATCGTCGAGCGCGCCATGGATCACGGCATCAAGCCTGAAGACATTGTGGTCGACCCGCTCGTCATGCCGATCGGCGCGCTTGGCGATGCCGGCCGTCAGGTCTTCGCACTGCTGCACCGCCTGCGCAACGAGCTGAAGGTCAACACCACCTGCGGCCTGTCGAACATCTCCTTCGGTCTGCCGCATCGCCACGGCATCAATGCCGGCTTCATCCCGATGGTCATCGGCGCCGGCATGACCTCCGCGATCATGAACCCCTGCCGTCCGCAGGAAATGGAAGCCGTGCGCGCCGCCAACGTTTTGAACGGTACCGACCCGAACTGCACCAACTGGATCATGACCTATCGCGACTACAAGCCCGCCGAAGGCGGTGCAGCTGCGGCAAGCCCTGCGCCCTCTGCCGGCGGTGGTCGCCGCGGCGGCCGCGCGGCAAGAGCCGGCGCAAGTGCGGCGTCGGAGTAGTCGGCTCCGTTCCCCCGAGTAAGAAATGCCTGCCCCTCGCCGATCGCGGACCGAGGGGCGAAGCATTTGACGAGAATAGTTCGAAAGCCAAATTGCAATGACCGATAAAGACCCCCTCGTCCTCTTCATGCCCTCCGGTAAACGCGGCCGATTCCCGGTCGGCATGCCGGTGCTGGAGGCGGCGCGGCAACTGGGCGTCTACGTCGAGAGCGTCTGCGGCGGCCGCGCGACCTGCGGGCGCTGTCAGGTCTCCGTGCAGGAAGGCAATTTCGCCAAACACAAGATCGTTTCCTCAAACGACCATCTTTCGCCGATCGGGCCGAAGGAAAAGCGTTACGCCGAAGTTCGCGATCTGCCGGAGGGGCGCCGCCTCTCCTGCTCGGCGCTGATCCAGGGCGATCTGGTCATCGACGTGCCGCAGGACACCGTGATCAATGCGCAGGTGGTCCGCAAGGCCGCCGACGAGCGCGTCATTGCCCGCGATACCGCCGTGCACATGTGCTACGTCGAGGTCGATGAACCCGACATGCACAAGCCGCTCGGGGATCTCGACCGGCTGAAGGCAGCCATCGCGCATGACTGGAAATATGACGATCTCGAAGTCGATTTCCATCTGATCCCGCAGGTGCAATCGATCCTGCGGAAAGGCGAATGGAAGGTCACCGCTGCCATCCACAAGGACAAGGACGGCGATCGCCCGAGGCTGATCGCCATCTATCCCGGCCTGAAGAACGAAGCCTACGGCATCGCCTGCGATATCGGCTCGACGACCATCGCCATGCATCTGTCGTCGCTGCTGTCTGGCCGCACGGTTGCCTCCGCCGGCGCTTCCAATCCGCAGATCCGCTTCGGCGAAGACCTGATGAGCCGCGTTTCCTACGTGATGATGAACCCTGACGGCCGGGCTGCAATGACCAATGCCGTACGCGAAGCGCTGAACGGCCTTATCGACAAGGTTTGTGCTGACGGCGGCGTATCGCGGCAGGACATTCTCGATGCCGTCTTCGTCGGCAACCCGATCATGCATCATCTCTTCCTCGGCATCGATCCGACCGAACTCGGCGGCGCTCCCTTCGCACTCGCCGTTTCCGGCGCAGTCCACCTGACATCGGCCGAAATCGGTCTACCCATGAATGCCGGCACTCGCATCTATATGCTTCCCTGCATCGCCGGCCATGTCGGCGCCGACGCTGCCGCGGCGACCCTTGCCGAGGGACCGCATCGGCAAGACGAGATGATGCTGCTGGTCGATATCGGCACCAATGCCGAAATCGTCCTCGGCAACCGCAACCGCGTCGTCGCCGCTTCCTCGCCCACCGGGCCGGCCTTTGAAGGCGCGGAAATCTCCAGCGGCCAGCGCGCCGCTCCCGGCGCCATCGAGCGCGTCCGCATCGACGCTGCCACCCTCGAGCCACGCTACCGCGTCATCGGCATCGAGCCGTGGTCGGATGAACCGGGTTTTGAAGAAGCAGCAGCGACCGTCGGCGTCACCGGTATCTGCGGCTCCGCCATCATCGAAGTCGTCGCCGAAATGTTCCTGACCGGTATCATCTCGGAAGACGGCGTCGTCGACGGTGCGATGGCGGAACGTTCGCCGCGCATCCTCCAGAACGGCCGCACCTTCTCTTATCTGCTGCGCGACGGCCAACAACGCATCACCGTGACGCAGAACGATATCCGCGCCATCCAGCTCGCCAAGGCGGCGCTTTATGCCGGCGTCAAGCTGCTGATGGATAAGCAGGGTATCGATCACGTCGATCGCATCGGCCTTGCAGGTGCCTTCGGTACCTTCATCGATCCCAAATACGCAATGGTGCTCGGCCTGATCCCGGATTGCGCGCTCGACCGCGTCAAGGCCGTCGGCAACGCTGCCGGCACCGGCGCCCGCATGGCACTTCTCAATCGCGGCTACCGCCGCGAAATCGAGGAAACGGTCAGCAAAATCGAGAAGATAGAGACGGCGCTTGAATCAAAGTTTCAGGAGCACTTCGTCTACGCCATGGCGCTTCCGAACAAGGTCGACGCCTTCCCTGAACTGTCCAAGGTCGTCACGCTGCCGGAGCGCAAGCAGGTCGGCGACGATGCCGGCGGCGAAGGCGGTGGCCGTAGGCGGCGTCGCAGCCGCGAATAGCACGAAAGCGGCGGCGGCTTATGCCGCCATTTTCCGCCCGATCTCCACGAAGGCCTGGCGAATGCTGTCGGCGACGGCTTTCATCGGCCCCGTCATCTGCGATGCCGTCAGAAGGCGAATGTCGAACGACGTCAGTTCCGGCAAGCCCTCGTTCGGCCCGAGGATTTCCATATCGTCGCCGATATAGGAGCGTGGGAACGGCGCGACCGCGAGATCGGAGACGATCGCCGCGCGCTGCGCCATCGTATGGGCGCTGAGATAGGAGACACGATAGGGCCGCTTCTGTCGCTCGAGCTGAGCCAGCGCTTCCGACCGCCAGATGCAGCCGTCTTCCCAAATGGAGATCGGCAGCGGATCACGGCGATAGGCCGTGCCGCATTTCGCTCCCGCCCACACCAGACGCTCGGTATAGATCACCTCGCCCTCGGTCGGGAACGGCCGTGTCGCGCAGTTGATCAGCGCGAGATCGAGCCGCTGTTCTTCGATACGCTTCTTCAGCTGGATGCTCATATCGACGGTGACATCGACCATGATGCCCGGATAGCTCTCTGAAAAGCTCTTAAGGATGCTCGGCAGCAGGCGTTCGCCGATATCATCAGGCGCGCCGAGCCGTACCACGCCGCTAAGTTCCGGCATGATGAAGCGCGATACCGCCTCATTGGATAGGGCGAGGATGTTGCGGGCATAGGAAAGCAGCATCTCGCCATGCTGCGTCAGGCTCACCGAGCGCGCGTCTCGCAGGAACAGCGTAACCCCGAGCTGCTCCTCGAGCTTCTTGATCTGCATCGAGACAGCAGAAGGCGTGCGGTAGACGGCATCGGCGGCGGTGGAAAAATTGCCTGTTTCGGCAATGGCGACAAAAGTGCGCAGAACTTCATTGTCAAGCAGCGGTATGGGCCGGCGGAACGGTACGGTCATAGCAGCGTCTTTCAATTTTTCTGATTTTAAGCACCATATCATTTCATTTGTCTGAATGTCAACGAAGCACCATATTAGTTGCAATGAAATTGACACCAGACAGTCAGGAAGGAGTTTTCAGCCATGGCTGGCACAGCACTCCGTGAGGCATCCCGCCTATTCAACCTCATGCGCGCCCGCGAAATTCAACGCACGGCGCAGCACACGCTCGACGATATCGCGACCCGTTTTCCGGCGCATCTGATCGACGACGTCAACGCCCGCGGCCTCCCGCCGGATCGCATGCTTTCCGCTATCGAACGCAAGCCGGCCAACACGCGATCGTTCAAGAATACTAATGGCAGCTATAAGATCTATTCGCTTGATTGATATGTGAGCCGATCCCATATTAGCAACCAAGGATCGCGAACCGTCTCAGTATGAACTCGTACGGTCAGCCCGAACCATCGCTTTACAGTTTCGAGATCACTCAACACACCAGAAGGAAACCTGGAAATGACGACGATTACCTATAGAGAGACCGGCAGGATGCGGGGCACCGCACCGTCTTCCGGTATGATGCAATTCATCACGCAGATTGCCGATCGTTGGCAGCAGTGGCGCTCCGAGCGCGAGCTCGAATCCCTATCCCTTGATATGCGCAAGGATCTGGGCTGGCCGGCGGCCGATGAAAACGAAAATTCCAAGGCGGCGCGATGATTGCGACATCTCATAAATTCTGAAGGCGATGCTCAACCGCAGGGAGCGTCGCCTTTCGGACATCGGTACCCGTAAGATGTAACTTGAATATCATTCGCATATATATTTTGTTCCTTTTGAAAATTGCTTATTTGCCCTTGGGGCTTTCTTCAGAGCGGCAATTTTAGTGAGCGCGCACAAATATCTCTTTGCGGCCGCTATTATCCATGCCAATGTCGCTATCAGATCATCGAGCCAGCGCATTTGTCGCAAGGAATACGGAATGGTCTTGGAGCATGGATTTTCCCAATATGAGCAAGCAACCGATTAAGACGCGTTCCCTGGTTTTCTTTCTCGTTCCCCATTTCACCATGCTGCCGTTTTCTGCGGCCGTCGAGACGCTGCGCATCGCCAACCGCATGCTGGGTTATCCTGCCTACACCTGGCGGCTGGCATCGACGGACGGCCAGAAGGTCTATTCTTCCAGCGGCATCGGTATCGAGGTCAATTCCTCGCTTGCCGACGAACGCCGCTATCTCGGTGGTGAGAACCGGCCGAACATGGTGCTGGTCTGTTCCGGCATCTATGTCGAGGAATTCAACAACAAGTCGGTCAATGCCTGGCTGCGCGAAACCTATAATCGCGGCGTCGCCGTCGGC
>JAGWJK010000422.1 GCA_028865845.1 Rhizobiaceae bacterium | reverse complement strand
ATGCGGAAACGCCTGTTCGATCGCCATTTCCTGCAGGCGTGACAGATGCGTGACTTCTCCATAGGCAGGCAAGGCAGCCGCGACGGCTTTCAGCTGGCGCTCCCCGAGGAATGGCTCGATACAGGCCTGGAGCTCGTTCCGCCAATCGGGGTTGTCCATCGGATTGACCCCGCCGCCCAGCACGGTATGCAGGATCGCACCGCTGCTGTCCGCAAGGCTTGCAATCACCTTGCTGCCGCCGCCATCTATGCCGAGGATCAGCGCGTCACTCACGGCCTTCCTCCAAGATCGGCGAATGTCGCGGCAACGCCGAGATCGAGGAGCTGTCTTCGCCATTGCGGCGCAAGACCAGTGTCGGTGATCAGCTTGGCGCTGTTGAGCGGGGCGACCTTGTATGTCGCCGTCGTCCCGAATTTGGAAGAATCCGCCAGGACATAGCCGTTGGCCGAGCGGCCGAGCATGCGGCGGTTGAGGCTCGCTTCGGCGCTGTCGACGCTGTAGATGGCGCCGTCGGGGCTGACCGCGCTTGCGCCGAGAAACAACTGATCGAACCAGATCGTCTCCAGCATGGCTTCCGCCTGCGGCCCGACGAGCGAGGCGTTTTCGCTGCGCAGATGTCCGCCGAGGAGAACGACCTCAAGGTGCGGAATGTTGAGAAATTCCTGCGCGACGATCAGGCCGTTGGTGAAGATGCGCAGCGGCATCGGGTTGATGCGGATCAGGCGCGCGAGCTGCAGAACCGTCGTGCCGGCGTCGAGGAAGATCGCCGTTCTCGGCAGAAGGACGTCATAAGCCGCGTTGGCGATCGCGCGCTTGGCCGACAGCTGACGCTTTTCGCGCTCCTGAAAGGCGAGCTCCACCGAAGAGCCTTCGGCAATGCGGGCCCCGCCGTGAACACGGTCGATGGCGCCTTCCTGCTCGAGAATCTGCAGGTCGCGCCGGACCGTGGCAAGCGAAGCGCCAACCGCGTCGGCCAGATCCTGGATCGTCGAAAAACCATGAGCGTAGAGATGGCTGCGGATCATATCCAGACGATCCGTTTTGACGCCGCCAATCTGGTTCAATCTTTTCTCCACTGCTCGGTAACGCCTTATTGCGTCAAAGATTCCATTCGATTTGATCAATGTCAATCAAATGTCTGATCGATATTGAGCTTTTTGGAAGCGAATATCTCGCTAAAAATGCAAAAAAAGCGCCGCTCGAAAGCGACGCCTTTCAACGCGCGAAAGTCGCTTGGAGGGTTAGCTATACTGCGGCAGCAGGTTTCCGTGCTGTTCGATCAGATCGTCGACCAGCCTCCAAATTTCGTCCGGGGTAAGTTCCGCCGACGTGTGCGGATCAAGCAGCGCGGCCTGATAGATCCGGTCGCGTTTTTTCGTCAAAGCCGCTTCGACGGTGAGTTCCTGTACGGAGACGCTGAGCTTCATCACCGCCGCAAGCTGCGAGGGGATCCGGCCGATGCGGATCGGCTGTATGCCGTTCCTGTCCACATGGCAGGGTACCTCCACGATGCATTCGGGCGGCAGATTGTCGATCAGGCCGTTATTGGGCACATTTCCGTAAACCAGGGTGGAATTGCCGGTCATGGCGGCGTGGATGATACCGGCGGCGTATTCATTGCTGCGGCAGACTTCGATCGGCTTGTCTCCTTCGAGTTCGCGTCGGAGCGCATGCCATTCGGAGATCTGCACCTCGCAGCGCCGGATGTACTCGTCGAGCGGGATATTGAGCTCGTTGATAAGCTCCGGGCGCCGACCCTTGATGTACCATGAGGTATATTCGGAAAAATGCTCGCTCGATTCCGTGACGAAGTGACCAAGCCTCTTCAGGACGTCGAAACGGACACGATCGTCGGCGGGGACGCGGCCTTCGGCAGCGAGTGTCTTCAGACGCGGATAAAGATCTTCGCGCGTGCCGTCCCGGTGAAGCTTCTCGTATTTCAGGAAGAAGGCGACGTGATTGATGCCGGCCGAGACATAGTTGATGTCATCGATGTTCTCGCTGAGGCAGTCTGCGAGATGAGCGGCCGTGTGCTGGACGCTGTGGCAGAGCCCGATCGTTCGAATGCCGGGTGAGAGCTGGCTGATCGCCCAGCAATTCATCGCCATCGGATTGACGTACTGCATCAGGAGCGCATCGGGACATACCTCTTCCATGTCCCGGCAGATCGATTCCAAGACCGGGATGGTGCGCAACCCGCGGAAAATCCCGCCGATCCCGAGGGTGTCGGCGATGGTCTGGCGCAGGCCGTATTTCTTTGGCACCTCGAAATCGGTGACGGTCGCCGGTTTGTAGCCGCCGACCTGCATCATCAGGATAACGAAATCGGCGCCCTGCAAAGCCTCGCGGCGATTGAGCGTCGCCTCGATCCGAGCCGATCGCAGGCCGAGGACGTCGCACATGCGCCGTGCCACGATCTCGGATGTTTTCAGCCGCTCAGGGTCGATGTCGAACAGGCTGATGACGTAGTCGTGCTCGGAGGGCGTCGACAGAACGTCCCCGAGAATGTTCTGTGCGAAGACGGTGCTGCCGGCACCGACGAGGCAAATTTTCGGCATGTTGATCTCCCGCGGAAAACGATTGCCTGTTCATCGCTCTTCCAAACCGGATTTTCTTCCTGCTATTAATGTATTTATTCCCGAATCGAAGCATCGACATGGCGAAACGAACGAAGACCGCATCCCAGGGTGAATGGACCGGCTCTCCGCGCACCTTTCTGGTGGAGCGACATACCGCCGACACGATGAGTGCGGCTCATTGGCACGATCAGATCGAAATCAATCTTCTGATGAGCGGAAGGATGACCTACCTCTTTAACGGCAGGCAGGAACATGTCGAGGCCGGCCGCCTCGTTCTTTTCTGGGCCGCCATCCCGCACCAGACCATTGAGGTGACCGCGGATTCCCCGCTGATATGCATCTATCTGCCGCTTGCGGATTTTCTCGGGCTGGCGATCGACAAGGCGGAGCGGCAAGCGGTCATGCAGGGCGCGTTCCTGGCGGAGCAGGGCTCCATGGAACTGACCACTGCCACGGCGTCGCGGTGGATCGAGGAATGGCAGACTGGTGACAATACCCGTCGTCAACTGATCGCCGATGAAGTCAAGTTGAAGGTCCGTCGCATGATCCTTGACCATGCCGATTATCGCGGCGGATCGAAAGAAGCGGCGGCATCGATAAGCCCATCCATAAGGCATGTGCAGGCATTGACCGGCCTGATCAACACGCACTTCTCGGAGCGATTGACCCTGGCGCAACTGGCGAAGCTTGCAGAGGTGCACCCGACCACGGCGAACCGCGTTTTTCGCGACGTCCTGGGAATATCAGTCATGGAATATTTGACGCGATACCGGCTCGCGCGGGCTATGCACGAACTTGCTGAGTCCGAAGCGTCGATCGCCGGAATAGCTCATACGTCCGGCTTTGGTTCCAGCACCCGTTTCTATGACGTATTCAGACGCAGAACCGGGACGACCCCGCGACAATTCCGTCTAGCGATGCGTTCCAGAGATTGAGCGATCGTAACGTGCCGGGAAGCCGAGGCCGATGTTGAACCCAGCCTGCGCAAGACAGGCTGGGAAATTTTCGACTTTCGATCAGAGAACCGAGACGTTCTCGGCCTTCGATTTTCCGGTCTTGCGATCCTGTCCGATCTCAAAGCTGACCTTGTCGCCTTCACGAAGCGAACCGCCGCGCTGCTGCAAGGCGGAGACATGAACAAAGACATCCTGTCCGCCGTTTTCAGGCGTGATGAAGCCGAAGCCCTTGTCGTCATTGAAGAATTTAACCGTACCGGTTGGCATGTTATACCTTTTCTTTGCATTGGTAGCCGAATTGCGAGGCGAAACTATAGCGTCGCTCCGGTTTTTTCAACCACGAGTGTGCAGATCGTTCGATATGGAGACGTAGACATCGTCGCGTCGGTAAGTTTCGGCGAGCATACAGCGATGCTCGCCCTATTGAATCCAATCCGACTGCGTGCCTTCGGCACTCAGCTCATCTGCGTGACGAAACGCGTTTCGAGATAGGCGTCCGTCGCCTCCGACCCGCCTTCGGTACCATAGCCCGAATCCTTGATGCCGCCGAACGGCACTTCCGGGAGCGAGAGACCATTGTGGTTGATCGTCAGCATGCCCGCTTCGACCCGGCGGCCAAGTTCGTGCGCCGTCTTCACCGAGCCGGTGAAAGCATAGGAGGCAAGCCCAAACGAAAGCCGGTTGGCCTCTGCAATGGCGTCATCGAAATCCGAAAAGCGATTGACGATTGCCATAGGTCCGAAGGGTTCATCGTTCATGACCTTTGCGCTTGTCGGCACATGGGCGAGAACCGTGGGCTCGAAGAAGTTGCCCTTGTTGCCGATCCGGCGGCCGCCGGTCCTGATTTCGGCGCCGTGCGCAACGGCGTCGCTGATCATTGCTTCCATGGCGGGGATGCGGCGCTCGTTGGCGAGCGGGCCCATCGTCACGCCGTCCTCAAGGCCGTTGCCGACCTTGATGGCTTCTGCCGCTTTGACAAAACCGTCGAGAAAGCGATCGGCGATACCGTCCTGAACGAGAAAGCGAGTGGGAGCAACGCAGACCTGACCGGCATTGCGGAACTTTGCGCCCGCCGTCACTTCGATGGCCTTTTCCAGATCGGCGTCATTGAAGATCATCACCGGCGCGTGGCCGCCGAGTTCCATCGTAGCGCGCTTCATATGTTTGCCGGCGAGCGCCGCCAGATGCTTGCCGACCGGCGTGGAACCGGTGAAGGAAATCTTCCGGATGACGGGATGGGCAATCAGATATTCCGAAATTTCCGCCGGCGTCCCGTAGACGAGATTGACGACGCCCGCGGGAATGTCGGCATCGGCAAAGGCGCGGATCAGCTCGGCCGGCGAAGCCGGCGTTTCCTCAGGCGCCTTGACGTTGATCGAGCAGCCGGTCGAGAGTGCGGCCGACAGCTTTCGTACGACCTGATTGATCGGGAAGTTCCAGGGGGTGAAGGCGGCAACCGGGCCGACGGGCACCTTGATCGCGAGCTGGGATA
>JAGWJK010000421.1 GCA_028865845.1 Rhizobiaceae bacterium | reverse complement strand
GACACGCCGAAATGGGGCAATATCAGACTCGATCTCTGCTATGGCGGCATTTTCTATGCCCTGGTCGATGTCGGTCAGATCGGCTTGACGATCGAAAAGGCCAACGCCGCAGCGCTGGTGGAAGCCGGCATGATCCTCAAGGATCTGATCAACCGCACGATCCCCGTCGTGCATCCGGAAATTCCGGCGATCTCCGGCGTCGCCTATGTGATGTTCCGCGATGTCGATGCCGACGGCGCCGTACGCACCTGCACGACCATGTGGCCCGGCCGCGTCGACCGCTCTCCTTGCGGCACCGGCAACTCCGCCAACCTCGCGACGCTGCATGCCCGCGGCAAGGCCAAGGTCGGCGATGTCTTCAAGTCGCGCTCGATCATCGGTTCGGAATTCGAGGTCGGCCTGCAGGCGGTTACCGAAGTCGCCGGCAAACCCGCCATCATCCCCACCATCGCGGGCCGCGGTTTCACCTTCGGCCTCAGTCAGGTTGCCCTCGACCCCTTCGACCCGATGGCCGGCGGCTTCGCCCTGACCGACGTCTGGGGCCCTTCGGCCGGAGATATCAAGGGGTAACAGCGTCGCATTGTTGCGGCAGCGATTTCGAGGGATTACCCCTCTCCCCGCATCGGGGGAGGGTGGCCGACAGGCCGGATGAGGGCATTATGACAGTGCGTTATCGCTATCCCTCGGATAGATCACACCCTTGCGCAGGATGATATTGCCGTAGAGCCGCGGCTCGCTGGTCTGCACGAGGGCGTGGGCGTGGCGGACGCGGTCGTAGAAGTCGGCCGGCAGAAGCGGCACGACCTTGATGCCGGGAACATGCCGGGCGCAACATTCGATCATCTCCCGATGAACCGGATCGGTCGCGTCGCGATCCTGTTTGACGGTGGCGCGGAAGATCGCCTGCGGCACGAAATCATCGATCGGCAGGACGGATAGCACGGCGTTCAGCACCGGAATGACGCCGTGCCCGTCAAGCCGGATGAGGCGGCGACCATGCTCCAGGCCGGGATAATTGCCGTCGACCAGGGCGATTTCGTCGCCGTGGCCCATGGCGCGCAGCGTAGCAAGGAGCTCCGGGCTCAATAGCGGATCAATGCCCTTAAGCATGCTCTATCTCCTTGAAGAGGATATTCTGGTCGATGAGATAGCGCGCGAAGATCGGAAGGCTCGCTCCGCCGATGGCGCGCGCCTGCGGCCCGACCGCGCCCTCTATGATCTCGGGCATGACCACGCCCTGAAGGTCGAGTTCCGAGGCGGCCTTGATGGTTGCGGCAACGACCCGCCTGCGCACCCAGCCGGGAAAGCCGCCATCGATGATTGCCGCGGTGAAATCGATGATCGAGGCAGCAGCGACGATCGCCTGCGCGAGCGCCTTGGCCGTATCCTGGATCCAGCGCTCCAGGGGATCGCCGAAATCGATCCAGTTATCCGCCGAATACCAGAGCGGACGGGGATCGAAGCCGCTTTCGCGCAGATAGTTTTCGAGGACGTAGATCGAGGCGATGTCGAGCAGCTGCCGTGTCTCCCCATTGCGTCCGCGCACTGGAAGCGGTCCGAGTGCTCCCGCCGTTCCCGTTCGCCCGACGAAAATCGAGGAATTGAGCACGATGCCGCCGCCAATGAACGAACCGATGAAAAGATAGACGAAATCCGGATAGCGCGGCCCGACGCCGAAGACGAGTTCGGCGCCGCAGGCGCTCGTCGCATCGTTCTGCAGGTAGACGAGATATGGAACGCGCGCCGCCACCTCGGCCTGCAGGTCGAACCCGCGCCAGACGTCCATCGCGCCTTCCGGGGCGCCGACTTCCTCGGCCCAGTTCCAGAGTTCGAAGGGGGCGGCGATGCCGACGCCCGCAAGCCGCTGTCGTTCCTCTGCCGTCAGCCGGCCCTCAAGCTCGCGAATGCCCGAGGTGACGAAAGCCATGATGTCCTGCGGCAGCGGGTAGGGATAGATCTGATGCAGCTGCATGCGGATGTTGCCGACGACATCCATCAGCACGAGACCGGCGCTGCGCCGGCCGATCTTCACGCCGAAGGAGAGTACAGCGTCCGGATTGAGCCGCATCGGCACCGAGGGCTGGCCGACGCGACCACGGACAGGCTCGCCGCGAATGAGAAGGCCGTCCTTCTCCAGCGCCCGCATGATCACTGATACCGTCTGTGCCGAAAGCCCGCTGCGCCGGGCGATTTCCGCCTTGGACAAAGCCGCATGACGCCGCACGAGCGACAGCACGAGACGCTCGTTATAGGCGCGGACGCGAACCTGGTTTGCGCCGCCGCTTGGGTCAAGAATCTGGTTCGAGGCAGGGCCTCCCGCAGACCCGCTTGAAAGTGACATCGGCCGTTCCTCTCTCCTATGGCCTATGCCTTGTTTTTTTGCAGAATGACATACCTAATTAATAATTCAATCGGATTTATTTATTGACACGCCCTTAACTTTGCGTTCAGATATGAACCGTCGGGGGACGTGGCATGGCTGTGGAGGGGCCCTGCGGGAGAAATCTCCAAAGCCAAATGCGCGTCCGTGATCCGGGATCGGGAGATCCCGGCCTATCCAAATCTCGGGAGGATTGAATGAAGAAATCTGTTGTTTCCGCAGCAATCGCCGCTCTGGCGATCGGCGTTGCCTTCGCCGCGCCGGCAAAGGCTGCCGACGTATCGGCCTGCCTCATCACCAAGACGGACACCAACCCCTTCTTCGTCAAGATGAAGGAAGGCGCTACAGCCAAGGCCAAGGAACTCGGCGTGACGCTGAAGGCCTATGCCGGCAAGATCGATGGCGACAGCGAAAGCCAGGTCGCTGCGGTTGAAAGCTGCATCGCCGATGGAGCCAAGGGTATTCTGATCGCTGCATCCGACACCAAGGGCATCGTTCCGACGATCAAGAAGGCTCGCGACGCCGGCCTACTGGTCATCGCGCTCGACACGCCGCTCGATCCGGCCGACGCCGCCGATGCAACCTTTGCGACGGACAACCTCCTGGCCGGCAAGCTGATCGGCGAGTGGGCCAACAAGACCCTCGGCGACAAGGCCAAGGACGCCAAGATCGGCTTCCTCGATCTGACGCCGTCGCAGCCGACCGTCGACGTCCTGCGTGACCAGGGCTTCATGATCGGCTTCGGCATCGATCCGAAGGATCCGAACAAGATCGGCGACGAAACCGATCCGCGTATCGTCGGCCATGACGTGACCAACGGCAACGAGGAAGGTGGTCGCAAGGCCATGGAAAACCTCCTGCAGAAGGACTCCAGCATCAACGTCATCCACACGATCAACGAACCGGCCGCTATCGGTGCCTACCAGGCGCTGAAGGCCGTCGGACTTGAAAAGCAGGTTCTGATCGTCTCCGTCGACGGCGGTTGCCCGGGCGTCAAGTCGGTCAAGGAAGGCGTCATCGGCGCGACCTCGCAGCAATACCCGCTGATGATGGCCGCACTCGGCGTCGAAGCGATCAAGAAGTATGCCGACACCGGCGAGAAGCCGAAGCCGACCGAAGGCAAGTCCTTCTTCGATACCGGCGTTTCGCTGGTAACGGACAAGCCGGTTCCCGGCCTGAAATCCATCGACACCAAGGAAGGCACCGACAAGTGCTGGGGCTGAGCCTCAACCCTTGAATGCTGACACCGGCCGGACGTCATGTCCGGCCGCCCTTAACCCCGTGGCGGTTTCCGCGCGCAAAGCGCGGGTGCGGAGGAAAAAATGGCTGGAGCACAGGATTTCGAACGTGTTCTTGACGGCAGCGACAAGAATGTCGCCTCTTTTGAGCATCAGAAAGTCTCTCTTGTAAAACGCGCGCAGCATTTTCTGCACTCGACGCCGGCCGCCGTGCCGCTGATCGTATTGCTGCTGTCGATCGTGATTTTTGGCGTCGCCATCGGCGGCCGCTTCTTCTCGTCCTATACGTTGACGCTGATCCTGCAACAGATCGCCATCGTCGGCATCCTCGGTGCGGCGCAGACCCTGGTCATCCTGACGGCCGGCATCGATCTGTCGATCGGCGTGATCATGGTCATTTCCGCTGTGATCATGGGCAATTGCGCCATGCTCTACGGCATCCCGACGCTGCTCGCGGTGATTATCGGCATGCTTGCCGGTGGCGTCTGCGGATTGCTCAACGGCTTTCTCGTCGCCGTCATGAAGCTGCCACCGTTCATCGTGACGCTCGGCACGTGGAATATCGTCATGGCGACGAATTTCATTTACTCCGCCAACGCAACCATTCGCGATACCGATATCGATGAACAGGCGCCGCTGCTGCACCTCTTCGCCTATAGCTTCCGGGTCGGCAGCGCCGTCCTGACGCTCGGCGTCATCGCCATGGTGCTGCTCGTGGTCTTTCTCTGGTATGTCCTCAACCACACCGCCTGGGGCCGGCATGTCTATGCCGTCGGCGACGATCCGGAAGCGGCAAAGCTTTCCGGCATCCAGACCAAGAAGGTTCTGCTTGCCGTCTACACGGTTTCGGGCTTCATCGCCGGCCTTGCCGCTTGGGTTTCCATCGGCCGCAATGGTTCGATCTCACCGTCCTCGGCGGTTACGGATTTCAATCTACAGGCCATTACCGCAACCGTGATCGGCGGCATTTCGCTGTTCGGTGGCCGCGGCTCGATCCTCGGCACCTTGTTCGGTGCGATGATCGTCGGCGTGGTCTCCTTGGGCCTCAACATGCTCGGGGCCGATCCGCAATGGAAGGTTCTTCTGACGGGCGTACTAATTATCGGCGCCGTCGCGATCGACCAATGGATCAGAAAGGTCTCGGTGTAATCATGGCTGCTGCAAACCTGAACGGCGAACCCATCCTCACGGCACGGGGCCTCGTCAAGCGCTACGGACGCGTGACCGCGCTCGACCACGCCGATTTCGACCTCTATCCGGGCGAAATCCTTGCGGTCATCGGCGACAACGGCGCCGGCAAATCGTCGCTCATCAAGGCGATTTCCGGGGCTGTCGTCCCCGACGAAGGCGTCATCAAGCTGAATGGCAAGGAGGTGCTGTTCCGCTCGCCTATGGAGGCACGCGAGGCCG
>JAGWJK010000420.1 GCA_028865845.1 Rhizobiaceae bacterium | reverse complement strand
GCGGAATAGCCACCAAGAGCCAGAGCGGAGACCATGAGGGTCGTGATAAGAGTACGCATACTTTTCTCCTTTCAGTCTCGTGTTCTTCGTCTACTTTCGTTGACCTCGAAGCTCCACGAGCAATTACTAGATGTCCCTCCCGGATCGACACTGAAATTGGAATGCAATTGAGGAATTGGAAGAGCTAAAATATGATATCATTGTGGCACATACGTGGCTGAATTTCGATGTTGCTTCATCGCAACAGACCATTTGTTAACCATAACGATTGGTTAAAGCGCGTATACTTATTTTTATCCAACTATATCTAAAGTTTTACATAGTTGATTGTGAGTGCTCTCTCCGTGAAAGCACCTTTTCATATGGTGTATCGACGCCCTATATGAGGTCTAGTTGGGTAACGGCGAGCAAAAGGCAACATCTTGAGCCAGGAAAAACTGCGCACCGCCTTGATATCAGGTGCTTCTAAAAGAATAGGCCGGGCAATCGCAGAGGATTTGTCGGCTAACGGCTTTGCGGTCGCGGTGCATGCCAATCAATCGCTCGCGGAAGCTGCGGAACTTGTGGCGAAATTGCGGCAAGAAGGCAAAAAGGCAATTGCGATCAAGGCCGACCTGCGAAATTCGGCCGAGACGTCGACCCTCATTCAGCGGGTGGTTTCCGAGCTCGGACCACTGGATTTGCTGGTCAACAATGCCTCGGTTTTTCAGAACGACACCGCCGACCGGTTCGACGCGGAAGCCTTCGAAGCGCACTTCGCCGTTCATGTTCGCGCGCCCTCGATTCTCGCCGCCGATTTCGCGCAGCAGCTTCCAGCCGATATCCCCGGACTGATCGTCAATATGGTCGACCAGCGTGTCTGGGCGCTCAATCCCCGCTTTTATTCCTATACCCTGTCCAAGGCGGCGCTGTGGACCGCGACCCAGACGATGGCTCAGAGCTTTGCGCCGCGCATCCGGGTCAATGCCATCGGCCCGGGACCGACGGTGCGCAGCGTCCGGCAGTCGGAGGAAGACTTCCAGGCGCAGATCGACGGGCTGATATTGAAGGCAGGTCCGGAGCTTGGGGAATTCGGCCGCACCATCCGCTTTCTTTTTGACACGCCTTCGATCACGGGCCAAATGATAGCGCTCGATGGCGGCCAGCACCTTGCCTGGGAAACGCCCGACGTATCGGAGAGCATGGAATGAACGGACGAAAGCTGCCTGACGGCGGCGTTCTCTATGACGAATCGGATGAGACTGAAGACGACATCGAAGTGGAATCCGATGCCGGCGCGTCCCCCGTTGCGCCGGTCGACTGGAATGAAGGCGGCAAGAACGAGAGCGGCCTCAGAGGCGCCGAACTGATCGCCGAATTCGTCAAGCGGTTGCCGAACAGCCCCGGCGTCTACCGCATGTTCAACGAGGCCGGCGACGTACTCTATGTCGGCAAGGCCCGCAGCCTGAAGAAGCGTGTCGCCAACTATGCCATGGGCCGGGTGCACTCCAACCGCATCGCCCGCATGGTGCGCGAAACCGCGAACATGGAGTTCGTGACCACCCGCACCGAGACCGAAGCGCTGCTGCTGGAAGCGAATCTCATCAAGCGCTTACGGCCGCGTTTCAATGTCTTGCTGCGGGATGACAAGTCGTTCCCGTATATTCTCATTACCGGTGACCATCGCGCACCGGCGATTTTCAAGCATCGCGGCGCCCGCGCCCGCAAGGGTGAGTATTTCGGCCCCTTCGCCTCGGCCGGCGCCGTCGGCCGCACCATCAACTCGCTGCAGCGCGCCTTCCTCATCCGCACCTGCACCGACAGCGTTTTCGAAACGCGCACCCGCCCCTGCCTGCTCTACCAGATCAAGCGCTGTTCCGGGCCGTGCACCCATGAGATCAGCGACCAGGGCTATGCCGAGCTGGTACAGGAGGCAAAGGATTTCCTGTCGGGCAAGAGCCAGAACGTCAAGGCGCACATGGCCGAGGCCATGAACGAAGCCGCCGAAGATCTGGATTTTGAGCGCGCCGCGGTCTTCCGGGACCGGCTGGCGGCGCTATCGCATGTCCAGAGCCATCAGGGCATCAATCCCGCCGGCGTCGAAGAGGCCGATGTCTTTGCTATCCATCATGAGGGCGGCATCTCCTGCATTCAGGTCTTCTTCTTCCGCACCGGGCAGAACTGGGGCAACCGCGCTTACTTCCCGAAGGCCGATCCGTCGCTGTCGGGTGCGGAGGTGCTCAATGCCTTCCTCGCGCAATTTTATGACGACAAGCCGGTGCCGAAGCAGATCCTGCTTTCGGAGACCGTGGAAGAGATCGAGTTGCTGGCGGCGGCACTCGGCGAAAAGGCCGGGCACAAGGTGTCGATCCTGGTGCCGCAACGCGGCGAGAAGCGCGACCTGGTCGACCACGTCGTCGCCAATGCCCGCGAAGCCCATGGCCGCAAGCTTGCCGAAACCGCATCGCAGTCACGCCTGCTCGAGGGCTTCAAGGAAACGTTCAAGCTTCCTTACGTGCCGCAGCGCATCGAAATCTACGATAACTCGCATATCATGGGCACGAATGCGGTTGGTGGCATGGTCGTGGCGGGCCCGGAAGGCTTTGTCAAAGGCCAGTATCGCAAGTTCAATATCAAATCGACCGACATCACGCCCGGCGACGACTTCGGCATGATGCGCGAAGTGATGACGCGCCGTTTTTCGCGGCTGTTGAAGGAAGAAGGCAAGCCGGACCGCAGTCTCGATGCCGAAGCGACGACAGTCGACGCCGCCGACCGGCCCTTCCCCGCCTGGCCTGATATCATCCTCATCGACGGCGGTCAGGGCCAGATGACGGCGGTGCGCGCCATCCTTGAAGACCTCGGCATCACCGACAGCGTCATCGCCATCGGCGTCGCCAAGGGTGTCGACCGCGACGCAGGCCGCGAGCGCTTCTTCCCGCCGGACCACGAAAGCTTTACCCTGCCGCCACGCGACCCGGTGCTGTATTTCATCCAGCGCATGCGCGATGAGGCGCATCGCTTCGCGATCGGTTCGCACCGAGCAAGGCGCAAGAAGGAGATGGTGAAGAACCCGCTGGACGAAATCGGCGGCATCGGGCCTTCGCGCAAACGGGCGCTGCTTCAGCATTTCGGCACGGCGAAAGCGGTGTCGCGGGCGGCGTTGTCGGATCTCCTGGCCGTCGAGGGCATATCGGAAGCCGTGGCAAAACTCGTCTACAACCACTTCCACGAGGATGCCGCGAAATAAAAACAGCTGGTCGCAAATTCCACGCAATGACGGTGAAAAAACGGAAACAATGTTGACGCTAAGGTCCCGACACCGTCATCTAAGGCATGGTCTCAAAAAGTGCGGAGCGGTTTTTGGATAAGATCATGCTAAATCAAATAGCTGGAGCATGATGGCGCGCAGAGATGACGCCATACTGAGCTGGCAGGACAACCGAAACGAAACGATATCCATGGCTTCGCGCGCATACAGCATCCCCAACCTGCTCACCTATGGCCGCATTCTCTGCGTACCGTTGATCGTCCTGTGCTTTTTCATCGAGGGCAAGCTGGATAGTTCCGACTTTGCCCGATGGGTGGCGTTGTGGATCTTCGTCATCGCCTCGATCACCGATTTTCTGGACGGCTATCTGGCGCGTATCTGGAACCAGACCTCGAACATCGGGCGCATGCTGGACCCGATCGCCGACAAGCTTCTGGTCGCCTCGATCCTGCTCTTGGTCGCCGCCGACGGCACGATCGCCGGCTGGTCGCTGTGGGCGGCCATCATCATCCTTTGCCGCGAAATCCTGGTCTCGGGATTGCGGGAATATCTGGCGGCGCTGAAGGTCAGCGTCCCCGTCACTCGCATTGCGAAATGGAAGACCACCGCGCAGCTCGTCGCCATCGCCTTCCTGCTGGCCGGACCGGCGGGCGACAAGGTGTTGCCCTATACCACCGAGATGGGCATTATCCTGCTGTGGATCGCCGCGCTTTTGACGATGTACAGCGGCTACGACTATTTCCGCGCCGGTCTTAAACACATCGTGGACGAAGAGTGATGACGAAACTCGTCTATTTCGCCTGGGTACGCGAGCGGATCGGCAAGGCCGAGGAAGAGATTTCGCTGCCCGCCGATGTCGTGACCGTCGGCGATCTCCTGAGTCATTTGAAGACCTTGGGCGAGGAATACGAGACGGCACTTCAGTTTCCGGAGGCGATCCGCGTCGCCATCAACATGGAACATGCCGATCACGATGAACCGATTGCCGGCGCACGCGAGATCGGACTGTTTCCGCCGATGACCGGCGGGTGATGACCGCCAATGACCTCCGCCTTTGTCAAAGTTCAGCGCGAAGACTTCGACCTGCAGGCCGAGATCGACCGCGTCACGAATGGGCGCCACGATATCGGTGCCGTCGTCACCTTCTCCGGCCTCTGCCGCGATGAAGGCGGAACGCTCGGTGCGCTGGAGTTGGAACACTATCCCGGCATGGCGGAAGCGGAGATCGGCCGTATCGCGGAGCTCGCCATCGAGCGGTTCGAGCTTCGCGGCCTCACAGCCATCCATCGCTATGGCAAGATCCTGCCCGGCGAAAACATCGTTCTCGTTATCGCCGCTGCCAAGCATCGGCAAGCCGCTTTCGACGGCGCCCATTTCGTCATGGATTTCCTGAAAACCTCTGCCCCCTTCTGGAAAAAGGAACATGGGACCGATGGCGTCGAAGGCGAATGGGTTTCCGCCAAGGATGCAGACGATACCGCCCGCCGGAAATGGGCCGGCGGCGACAAGTCCTAAGGCAATTCCAGGAAAAGTGCGCAGCGGTTTTCCGTCCGGAAATGCGAAAAAGCAAAGGGATAGAGCGGTTCTCAGCTTCCGTGAAAAGCTGAACCGCTCTAAGGAACCACGCGTTCGCGGCGGCTCAGCACCAGCAGCAGGACGAGCAGCGTGAAGATAACGAAATCGCGCCACAGGAACGGGCCGTAGGCGCCCCACATGGTTTCAAACAGCCCGAGCACGGCCGCCCCGCCAGCCGATTTCATCGGATCGGAATAGCCGCCGACCGCG
>JAGWJK010000419.1 GCA_028865845.1 Rhizobiaceae bacterium | reverse complement strand
CGGTGAGATGCTCGATATTGTTCTTGAGCAAGCCGCCGAGATAGCCGATCTTGTAGTCGTCCGGGCCGTCGCCCATCGCCTTGGCATTGGCAACACGATACTGCTGCATCCCGACAGCCGGAATGCCCCACAGATAAACCTGAACGGCCCGCTGATACGCCAACTCGTCAAAAATCTTTTGCGCAGATTCGTCGGTTGGGACGTCCAGTTCGTACTGGAATTTTGAATTATCTGGCGCTGTCGGCTCGGCGGCAGCAACTGCAGCAGTGGATTGTGCGATCACCGGCGACGCACTGAGCGCCAAAACGGCCGAAGCACCTAGTTTTCCGAATTCTCGCCTGTTCGCCTTCATTTCGTTTCCCCTTGATACGAGATTAGCTCGCCAATTCGAAGTCCGGCAGCTTGAACGTCTTGTTGTTGAAGGCCTCGGTCGGTCCGTAGAAACGCACCGCCGGCAAGGGCCGCTTTCCAGCCGTCGGTATCCAGTTTGCTTCCAGACCTTCGGGCGCTTTCGGACCGACATAGATGCTGACGCCGCCATCGGCGTTTTTCTTCATCTTGCCGATGTCGTAGGAGGACAACGTCGTCCGATCCAGATCACTGTAGATGAACGACATAGTCGCTCGATCATAGACAGTGATTGCCCAGAACTGCTTGACCGGCATCTCAGCGGGAATGTCGAGTTTGTAGAGCTGGCCGGCTTGGAGCAGATTTCCATCCTTGTCCGCCATCGCCATCATATATTGCGTGGCCGGTGCGTCGCTCAGCACTTTTGGCATGTAGGTGCACCAGAAATACTCTGCCGCCCGCGGCAGGAGGTCGATGTAGTCGTCGTAGATGAAGGAGAAGGCCTTGTTGTTGTCGGCTTGAAGCAGCGAGACGTAATGACGATCCGGCCAGTATCGCATCGTATCCGGGGTGTGATCGTACCAGTCCTGTAGGTAGAACCAGACGTCGACCACTGCCTGGTTCATCGCCCGCTTCGCCGTCTCGTCCGGCGCGAATGGCTTGCCCTTCTCGATGCCGAGGGATTTCAGCATGCCCATCATCACCTTGTCATGCTCCCTGACGGGCTCGACGCTCATGATGGCGTGCATGTCTTCGAAGTGCCGTCCGTCGTAGAACGGCAGGGTCGGATAGCGCTGATCGATCGGATCGACGAACTTCTGTTGCGGCGGATTGCCTGCCTCGCTGAGATAGTACATCCGTAAACGCTGGGCATAGCTGTGGGCGTCAGTTGCCGTCTTGCCCTCTGCCGGAACCGAGCGGAAGGCAAAGGCGATGCGATAGTTCGGTGACGGGACATGGATGTATCCGTCCGGCACCGCTTCCGCATATCCCGGAGGCGTGAAGAGGAGCTTTCCACCCTTGCCCTGGTCAACGCCGGAGGGCCCGACATCGGCGATCGTGAACTGCCACGCATCGACGACCTGGCCGTAGAGGCTGCCGTCCGGTCCGGCGGCGGGCACTTCCAGGACGACCGGCCCTTTCCGCAGGTCGGTATAGGCGGCGATATAGGGTGTCGTGCTGTTGGCGGTGATCGCTTCGAGCTTCGGTGTCGCGACCGCCGAATAGGAAATGATGTCGTTGTCCTTCATGCCGAGACTGTCGAAGGCCGCGCGACGAAGCGAATAGATCGCGATCGCGGGCATGTTCCAGAGCACAGCCTCGAAGGCTCGCTGGTATTTGATCTGATAGTCGAAATCTCTGGTCGATGGGGTTGACCCGCTCGCTGGCTGTCCACCCAGCGGATTTTGTCCATCCTGGGCAAAGGCTGGCGTCGGCATAACCAGTGCAGTCGGCATCGACACCATCGCTGCGACGGAAGCGGTCGCCACGGTGCGTTTTAGGAGATCACGTCGATTGAGAAGCCATAGTTCGGCAAGATCGTCGGTGCTCATTGGAAATTCTCCGTTACTGAGCCGGGTCCACTTGAGGCAGATCGTATTTTCCGGAAAGCACCTCCTCTTTCGGCTGATAGAGGCGGAGGATCATGTAGAACGGCCCCGCTGGAGCGGGCAGCCAGTTGGCGGCGAACTCGCTGTCCGGCTTCGTGGACTGCAGCGGCACATCGAAGGAGCCGTCCGCGTTCACCTTAAGGCCCTTGGTGTCTGTGCCGAGCTTGTACCGCTGGATTGGATTTTCGATGAGCATCTTATCGGCGGCATTGTAGACCGTCAGCGACCAGAAGGCGTTTACCGGCGGCGCCTTCACAAAGTGGATGATGTATTTCTTGTTGCCGTCGAGCTGATCACCCTTGGAATCCGTTGAGCGTAGCGGATACATGGCCTCCTTCTCCCCCTGACCACCGAGATAGGGGCCGGCAACCAGTGCGCGCAGAGGATATGTGTAACCGAAGTCATCGAGACCCCGCACCCAGCTCCAGCCGTTGCGTTCTGTGCCCGAACTTGAAATCGCCGAGACCGCTACTTTCGGGCCATCCTTCAAAGCACGGGCAAGGGCATCGCGCTGCTGCTGGCTGAGCTTTGAATCGTCGAAGCCATCCTTGGTAAGACCGAAGCGGGCAAACTGGCCGAACAGGGCGGCGTCCTGAGGGGGCACCGCATTGGACTTCAGTGCAAAGGCCAGTTGCTTGTAAAAGCCGAGAGGATCGTCGCCGGTATCAGGCATGTCGGGCAACTTGGTATCGGCCGCGACATAACCGGAATTCTTCCATTCCTTGAGCGGACGGAGCGTGAATTGCTGCTGCAGCTTCACCAAAGGCCCCATGTCTTCACCCTGGTTCACCCTTAAGCGGCCCCAGAGCCAGACCTTGTCGGTGCCGACATCCAGTCGCTTCACACCCTTTGGCAACTGGCCTTTCCATCCCGGCGGCACCAGCGCGTAATCGCCAGCCTTGGTCCCGGTCGATCTGCGGCCGACATAGTGCTCAAGGTTCTGCCACATGTCGAAGACATCGACGACATAGTAGCGGTCGTTGGTATTGGGCACGTGCAGAATGAACGGCTGCTTGCCGAGATCGACAACCGCACTCAAGTAGAGCGTGTCGTTGTTGGCCGTCGGCATATCCTTTGCGTCGGGCGTCGCAAGCGACGTCGCCCATCCGATCCGGTTAACGGGCGCTCTATAGCTGGTGGCCGGCTTCGGATCGGGGACATCGCTGTATTCGCGGGCTACGCGCTCCATGCGAACGAGGGGATATCCCCAGACATAGGCAGAAAGGCCGGTCTGGTAGGCATCCGCTTCCAAACCCGCCGCGATGTTTTCCTTGCTTGTCGGGAGGGTAAGAAGCTCGTCCTTGTCGGCAGACTGGGAAAAGGCGTTCGTCGCAATAGTAAGAGTTGTGCCTGCCATCAGGGAAGCAAGCGCAAGCGTTCGAATTGCGGACATTGGAAACCTCTTTAAGACGTGTAAACCAGCGAGATGACATGCATCAATTCGAGCCCGTAAGTACGTTACAGTAAACGCGAGCGTAAACGGGCGGAGCATGTCCGTCAGTTTTCTGCCTGCAAGGCCCGAGCCAAAGGCAAGAACTCCCTGTGGCTCGGAGGATTTTTGCGCTGCTTTATAGTAACCGCTTCTTGCAGAGTTCGGGGCTATTGCGGATCGCCACCGCCGCCGATGCGTAGTCCGATATCCTTGTTCGGATATTTGAGGAACGTCGCCGCATGGGCGGCTTGCATCTGGACGATAGGCCCATATCCTCCGCGGCCTTTTCCTGGTCGGCATGGGGAATTGCGGGCTCCAGATAGTCCGTGACCCTCACGGTCCGATCCCAGCCTTTGGATTCTTCCTGTGCGTAAGCTTGGGTTGCCGCAAGCGCCAACAGGGCGCTGGCCGATCCGATCAAAATGCGACTGAGCGGGTTCATTTCGTAGCTCCAGATCCAAGATGCGTGGGTAGGTTTTCGTCGAGCGCGTGGATTGGACGAGCTTGCAGGCTGCGGGAGAGGGAACAATCGAGGAAGTACGTTACGGTAAATCGGCCGCAAATTTGCGGAGCGCCAGGAGATATCAGCCGTCATCGGGTGGAGTTGGGACCGCAATCCCGGAAATCGGAAGTGATGTCTCTCACGCCTCAGCGGTCGAATTCACGAAATCGAATTAAGTGGATCAAGCGCCGAATTTGCGGGAGGGCGAGATGCCGATTGAGGCCTGTAGCACTTTGACGATTCGGCTTACGAGCTCAGCGTGCTAGCAGCCGACTTTCCGCTTTCGGCCCCAAATCGGTCATCGTTTGGCGCATGGCGAATGTCTCCCGTTGGCGCGGTACGGGCTGGTGGAAATTCCGGCTCTTCACCTTCAGAGTGTCGATGTGAAGATCCGGTATGAAGATGTCCCGCGGTTTCGGCGCGGACGCCTTCTCGCGCGAGTCCGGGCTTCCGGGTGATCCATGCGCGAATTCATCCCCGCGGCCAGTCGGCAGTTTGAAGTCGCCATCGCGCCCGGCCAATCCGGAAAGGTCGCCGCTCAAATCGAACAATTGCTGCGCCACGAGATGGACGACGTCGCTCTCGCGCTGGATGCGCCCGTTGATAGCCATCATAGACGATCCCAACACGACACGCCGCCGCTTCTCGAACAGCGAGGGCCATCCTTTCGATCTGAAGGTCCTGCTGCTCCGCATCGCTTAAAAAGCTCATTCTCGCCCTCCCAAAAATCCCGTTTAAAACCAACGCGGCGAACAATCGTTATGATTGCATCATCGGATAGCAATTATCAACTTTTGGTTTATTCGCGGATTGGTGATCGGCACCCCAAATGACGTATCGTCGCAACGTTTACGTTGTGCACCACATCCGTCTCAGCTCGACCGAGGACCATCACTAAAGCGATCCAGTGGCGTTGCTCCCGGCACGGACTACTCGCTGCGACTTCGAGCGGGTTTGACGTCCGCTCTCGAAGGCAGGGTGGCCTGAGTTCTTCGCCAGCGAAGGGACTCGACGTGCGGCCACGCCGACCCATGTTCGTCTCAATGACACAAATGGCATTTTTTGCGACAAATTTGGTGTCAGGAGTGCCGTTGTTTTTATTGGCTTTTGTTGGTTACGTGCGACATAATTCGTGTCATCGTACA
>JAGWJK010000418.1 GCA_028865845.1 Rhizobiaceae bacterium | reverse complement strand
CTCGCGCTCAGCCCGCACCGTATGGCTCTCGCCGTTCTGCGTGTAGATGAGGCCGGTCGCCCGATCGTCCTCGATAATGATGCGGTCGATGCGAGCGTCGGTAATGATCGCAAGCCTCTCGTCATCGGCCAGCGGATCGAGGAACGCCTTCTTGGCATCGGAACGTTCGATCTTGGCTCCCCACTGGCCGTACGTATGCTGTATGATGCCGACGCCGTTCTGCCTGACGCCGTTGAAATCGGAATTATAGGGGTGGCCGAGGCCCTGCGCGGCAAGCAGGAAATCCTCCGTCGTGTCGCAGATATGCCGTGGCTCGGAAACGCGCAAATTGCCTGAAATGCCGTGATAGCGGTTGTTGAACCGCGTATTCGCCTCAATGCCTTTGAAGTGCGGCAGCATGTCGGCATAGGACCATTCCATCCCGTTGCCGAGATGGGCGGCCCAGCCGTCGTAATCATCCTTCTGTCCGCGCATGTAGACCATGGCATTGACGGCGCTGCCGCCGCCGAGCGCCTTGGCGACAGGGACGATCGGACCGCGCCCGCCGAGCTGCGGCTGCGGAACCGTGTGATGCATTTCGAGAAAATCGTCGCGGGCGAGATACTTCATGTAGCCGGCTGGAAAACCCATCAGCTTTGCGGTCTTGCGCGGCCCGCGCTCGATGATCAGCACCGAAAATCCGAAATCCCGCACCAGCCGCATCGCCGCGACACAGGCCGCCGATCCCCCGCCGGCGATGACGAAATCATACGTTTTTGCCATCAAAGCCCCTCAAGCCCGAATGATGTCCCGCATCGGATGGATCATGTCTCCGTCCGCGCTTCGAAACCCGCTGCGCGGGACAAGCCGTCGAAATCGCGCGTCATCGTCGTGCATGACGACGATCGCACGCATACCTCCGGCGTCCTCTGACGAGCTGGACATCCATCCCCTCCAACGATCCGCAGCCAAAGCGCATGGCCTCGGCTCGGTCGGCAAACATCGTCACAATTTTCCTTGTTCGTCAAACGATTGGATCGCAACGACACGGCATTTCGTGACGAAGGCTTGGTTTAACGCAGCCGCTTGCCCTCGGCGTCGAAATAACGGCGGCGTTCGGGGGCGCATCGAAGATAAAGCATGTCGCCGCGCTTGATATCGGGCCCCTCGCGATATTCCGCGGTCAGACTCTGGCCATCCTCCGTCTGGCAATAGAGATAGCGGGTGCCGCCGAGATATTCGTCGAATTCGACCTTCACGCGGATGGCATCATCGCCGCCGGAAGCGACGACGAGATGCTCCGGGCGCATGCCGAGCATCAGCTTGTCGCCAGCCACGATTCCGCCCTGGCGGATATCCGTCTTGATCATGCCGCCCGGCACCTGCACCGAACCGTCCGCGGTGCAGACGGCCTGGAGCAGGTTCATACGCGGCGATCCGATGAAACCCGCAACGAAGATATTGGCGGGATCCTCGTAAACCTCGCGCGGGCTGCCCTCCTGTTCGATCCGGCCGTCCTTCAGCACTACGATCTTGTCGGCGAGCGTCATCGCCTCGGTCTGGTCGTGGGTGACGTAGATCATCGTGTTGCCAAGCTCGCGATGCAGACGGGCGATTTCGATGCGCATGGAAACGCGCAACTCCGCATCGAGATTGGATAACGGCTCGTCGAACAGAAAGACGTCGGGCTTGCGCACGATCGCCCGGCCGATGGCGACGCGCTGGCGCTGGCCGCCGGACAGCTGCCCGGGCCGACGGTCGAGCAGGTGGTCGATCTTCAGGATCGCCGAGGCGGCGCGGACGCGCTGTTCGATTTCGGCGGCATCGGTTCGGGCCATCTTCAGCCCGAAACCGAGATTTTCACGCACGCTCATATGTGGATAGAGCGCATAGGACTGGAAGACCATGGCAATGCCGCGCTCGGAAGGATCGAGATCGGTGACATCCCGACCCTTGATGGCGATCTCCCCGTCCGTCACCTCCTCCAGCCCTGCGATCATCCGCAGCAGCGTCGATTTTCCGCAGCCGGAAGGACCGACGAAAACGACGAAGGCTCCTTCCGGTATGTCGAGATCGATGCCGTGAATGACCTCCAGCGAGCCGTAGTTCTTACGGACGCCGGTCAGCCTCATGCCATTGTTTGCCATGTCAGGCCCCGCGCTGCATCTGATCGGCACGGATCCATACCAGCATTTCGCCCGGTTCGCGATTGTCCCACAGGTGATAGGGCACGAAGCGCGCAGTGGTGGACTGGCTTTGCGGCGGGCTCGTGCGGTAGAGCGCCGTGCCCCATTCCGCATCCTCGTCGCGCCGGACGGCAACGTCGAGCGCGACCGCGCCGTCGAGTGCTGCAATTTCCGTCGCCTCGGCCGAGGCCGGATCGCGGGTCAGCGAAATGCCGTTGAGGTCATGGCCGTTGTCGGTGGTCTCGACGCAATAGACCAACGGTCCGCGCATCAGCGCGGCGCGGCCGGCATCCTGGCGGACCTTCGGGCTTGCAAATAGCGTCCGTGCGACCAGCGGAATGTTGAGATCGATGCGGTCGCCGCCCTGCCATTCCCGCTCGATCCGGGCATAGCCGTCGACGGTGATGGCGGCCAGATCGACCGAGTCGCCGTTGACAGAGAGCGTCGCGCCGTCGGCCCATTCCGGAATGCGCAGCGAAAGCGCAAAACGGGCATTGCGGTCGGGATTGACGTCGAAGTGGATCGCTCCATCCCACGGATAACGCGTGACTTGCGAAAGCTCGACCGTCACACCGCCGGCAAGCGGGATGCGGGCCTTGCTCTCGCCGTAAAGGTGCACGGCGATCTCGTCATCGGCTGCGGCATACATGTAGGAGCCGACCGAGGCGAGCAGGCGGGCGATATTCGGCGGGCAGCAGGGGCAATGATGCCACGTCCAGCGGTGATGCTTGCCGGCGCTCTCCAGCGGATTTTCGTAGAAGAAGGTCTTACCGTCGAGCGACAGGCCGGCCATGGCGCCGTTGTAGAGCGCCTGTTCCATGATGTCGGCGTAGCGCCGGTTCGGACCGCGGCCGAGCATGCGGTTCGCCCAGAACACCAGGCCGACCGAGGCGCAGGTTTCCGCATAGGCGCTTTCGTTCGGCAGGTCGTAATAGTCTGTAAAGCCTTCGTTGGACGCCGCCGGTCCGATGCCGCCCGTCACATACATCTGCTTGGTGGTGAGATCGTCCCACAATGTCTCGAGCGCCGAGGTCAGGCTGTCGTCATTATATTCGGTGGCGATGTCGGCCATGCCGGAATAGAGATACATGGCGCGGACGGCGTGGCCGACGACCTTCTTCTGGTCGCGCACCGGTTCGTGCGCCTGATTGTATTCATAGGTCTTCTGTACGAACTTCGCCGGGTCACGACCGTCGCGAAGCGCTTCGTCGGTGAAGAAATGCGGCTGCTGGCCGCGCTCGTCGATGAAATATTTGGCAAGATCGAGATATTTCTGCTCGCCGGTAACGCGGGCAAGCTTGACCAGAGCCAGTTCGACCTCTTCATGGCCGCAATAGCCGGGGATCTGGCCCTCGCCATGGCCGAAGACGGTGATCATGTAGTCGGCATAACGGCTCATGATATCGAGCAGCTTGCGCTTGCCGGTGGCCTGGTAATAGGCGACGGCCGCCTCGATCAGATGCCCGGCGCAATAAAGCTCGTGATGGTCGCGCAGATTGGTCCAGCGGCGGCCGGGCTGCACGCGCTGGAACCAGGCGTTCAGATAGCCGTCTTCCTCCTGCATCTTGCCGTACATGTTGATGATCGCATCGGCCCGTGCCTCCAGCTCGGGGTTGGGCCGGCGGTAAAGCGAGTAGGCGATGGTCTCGATCGATTTTCCAAGATCGCTGTCCCAGAACATCTGCGTCGAACCCGACCATGTCTGCAGGGGAATGATGATGCCGGGGCTTGGCTGCTCGACATCGATCGCCTGGATCATGCCCGCTTCCACGCAACGGTCGAGCAGGGTCGCGGCCGTCGAATTGCAGATCGCATCCTGGCGGGCGCCGAAGAGACCGTGAAGCTCGACATTCGGAACGGGCAAGGGGCGGAATTGGCGATTTTGCTTGTCTGACATGACGTTCATCCGTTTCGTTTGAAGATTCATTTCACCGCGCCGGCCATCAGACCGCGCATGTAGTAGCGTTGGAGAAGCAGGAAGACGATGACGCAGGGGATGGTCATCACCACGATGCCGGCCTGAACCGCACCCCAGTTGACCGCACCGAGCCGGCCGGTCCTGACCGCAATCATCAGCACCGGCAGCGTGAATTTCTCATTGCTGGAGAGCAGTACGAGAGCGGCCAGAAATTCGTTCCAGGCATTGAGGAAGGCGAAGATGGCGACCGTCGCGACGCCCGGCAGCACCAGCGGGAAAAGCACCCGGAAGAGCAGCTTCAGATCGCGCGCGCCGTCGATGCGCGCCGCTTCCTCGATTTCCTTCGGCACCGCGTCGAAGGCATTGCGCATCATGAAGACCGAGAAGGGCAGCTGCAGCGTGACGTAGACAAGCGTCAGCCCTATCAGCGAATTGTTGAGCCCGAGCCTCGCCAGGATGATAAAAAGCGGCGTCAGGATCGATTGGAACGGGATCATCAACGTCGCGATGATCAGGATGAAGAACGCCCCCTTGAAAGGAAACTGGTAGCGCGAGAAGCCATAACCAGCGAGCAGGCTGACGAGCACCGTCAGGACGACCGTCGCCACCGAAACGAACAGGGAGTTCAGCGTATGCTGCAGCACGCCGGCGCCGAAGCCGTCAAGCGCGCGATAGGCGTCGAAACTGAAGCCCGACGTCGGCCAGGGCGGCAGCGGCGGCAGGCTTGCCTCGGTTCCGTGGCGGAAGGACGACAAGAGCGCAATTGCAAAGGGCGCGAAGAAGACGATGACGATGATGACGCCGACGCTGTGATAGCTGATGCCGCCCCAGAGTTTGCGCCGCTCCCGCCGCTGTTTTGCAGTGGTCTTCCTGGCGGCGTCGAAGGACATGACGGTCACGGGCGATCCTCCCCGACGCGCAGCAGCCAGAGCTGGACGATGCTGATGAGAACGAGAATGA
>JAGWJK010000417.1 GCA_028865845.1 Rhizobiaceae bacterium | reverse complement strand
CTTCCATGGCATGTGCGCGCCGGCGGCCGGGCTTCAGGGCGGACCAGCCGGCGATCAGAGGTATGCCGAGGCCGGTCACGACGAGCCACAGGCCGACGACGATGCCGAAGAGCGGCGTCATCAGGCCGAGCGCAATGCCGACGCCGAGGGCCGACAGAAGGGCGACACCCACCGGCAGCAGGACGCGCAGATAGAGCGAATCCAATGCATCGATATCGGCCGTCAGTCTGAAAAGCAGCTTGGCGGGGCGGCGCATCATGGCAGCGGCGCTGGCAGGTGCGGCCCAGCCGCGGAAAAGCCTCTCGCGCAACGCGGCGAGCACGCGCAGGGTGACGTCGTGCGTGACCAGTCTTTCACCGTAACGGGCGGCGGTGCGACCGATGGCGAGCAGGCGAATGCCCGCGGAAGGGGCAAAGACGTCGAAGACGACGGCACTTGCAGCGGAGGCGCCGGCAAGCGCCGTTGCGGTGATGAACCAGCCGGAAAGACCGAGCAGTCCCGCACCAGCAAAGACCGCCAGCGCAGAGAGTGCCGCGCCAAGACAGAGGCTGCGTCCGCGTTCGGCATAAAACAACCGGATGATCGGCAGCAAGGTGGAGATGGTGGTACTCATGCGGCGATCCTTTCGCCTGAGTGTTCGAGGCGGATGATCCGATGCAGGCGTGCGGCAAGTAGCGGGTCGTGAGTTGCGACGATCAGAGTCCGACCCCTTGCCAGGGTCAGCAGCGCGTCGGTGATTTCGAGCGCTGTCGCCGCATCGAGATGCGCAGTCGGCTCGTCGGCAAGGATGATCCCGGCGTCATGATCGACGGCGATGCGCGCCAGCGCCAGCCGCAATGCCTCGCCGCCCGAAAGCCCAAGGCCGCCTTCGCCGACTGCAGCAATCTCCTGCCTGGCAAGGACGCCGTCGAGGCGCATGGAATGGAGCGCATCATCGATGCTGCAGTCGTCAACGTCGGCGCGTCCAAGGCTGATATTTCGCTTTATGCTGCCGGAGAAAATATGCGGCTGCTGGCCGATCCAGGTCATGCGGCAGCGAAGCGCCTCGGCGCTGTTTGCCGTCATCGGGATGCCCCCAATCCTGATCGTACCGCTTTCATAGGGCGCGAGGCCGGCAATGAGCGAGAGGACGGTGGTCTTGCCCGAGCCGCTGGCGCCCCACAGGGCAACGTGCTCGCCGGGCGCGATATCGAGGCTGAGGTGATCAATCGCGGCCGCACGCTCCGGCGCATGACGAAAGACGAGGCCGTCGATCTCCACCGAAAGTGCGGGAAGCTTGGGAGGCTGGACGGATTCGGCGTTATTCGAGGCGAGGATCGTGTTGCCCTCTGAAGACAGCGCATCCAGCGCCGCCAGTGCCGCCTCGCCGTTGGCGCGGTCGTGCCATACGGCGGAGAGTTCGCGCAGCGGCTCGAAAAAGGCGGGTGCCAACAGGAGGATGAAGAGACCCTGCGTCAGCGTCAGTGAGCCATGCCAGGTGCCGACATCGATCGAGCCGAGCAAGCTGAAGCCGATATAGACGGCGGTGGCGGCAACGCCGAGAGCGGCGAAGAGTTCAAGGACAGCCGACGACAGAAACGCGATCCTCAGGACCGTCATGGTCCGTTCGCGCAGCGATTCCGCGTCCGCGCGCAATCTGTTGGCGGTGATGTCAACCGCATCGAGGGCGCGGATCGTCGCAAGGCCGCGCAGCCGATCGAGCAGGAAAGCGTTAAGTCCGCCGGTTTCGGCCAATTGCTTCTCGCTGGCCGCCTTGGCGCGCCAACCGATCAGGGCCATGAATATTGGAATGAGCGGCGCGCAGAGAAGGAGGACAATTGCCGCGATCCAGGAGACCGGGAAGACGAAGGCGAAGATGACGAGCGGAACGGCGCTGGCCTTCATGCGAACCGGCTGGAAGCGGGCCAGATAGGGCACGATCGCCTCGGCCTGCTCGCCGATGACGCTCGCGGCAAGGCCGGAGGCGGGTTTTTCTTTATCGAGAGGCGACCTCAAGGCAAGTGCAACGACCGCGCGGTCGCGGCGTATGGTCAGTTCGTTCCTGGCTGTACGAAAGGCGATGCGGCCGCCCATTACGTCGAGAGCGGCGCGGACGATGCCGAGGGCGACGATGGCGAGTGCGGCAAGCACGATATCAGCCGTGTTCCCGCCATCGCTGATGATGCCGACGCTGAAGGCGAGCAGGGCCGCTTGCGGAATCCAGACCAGTGATGCTGCCGTCTGCAAACCGGCGGCTAGCGTCAGGCGGGCGGGCTTGCGTGCCTGTTTGCGCCGGCTGCGCCCGGCTGCCGGCGCTGCCTGCTTTTCGGCGGGAACGGGTTCGGGATCGAAGAATGCCGCTGTCATCGGTCAACCCTCTTGTGTCGGCTTGGAGCGGCGACGGCCGAGCGAGACGACACGGTCCTTCGCTTCCAGAAACTTGGTAACTTTAGAGCCAAGCAACAGCAGGGTCGCGAGCCGCTCGGTTTCGAGCTGTTTGACGTCTTCGTACCAGTTGGTCAGTCGTTCGATCAGGCCGTACATTTCGGTCATGCGCTCTTGCGCGTGACGTTCGGCGTCGCTTGCAGGACGCTGCATCAGGATCTCGCGCAGCATCGACAGTGTCGGATCAACTTCCCGTTTTTTGCGCTCCTCGGCAAGCGTGCGCAGGATTTGCCAAACATCGTCCGGAGTTGTGAAGAAGTCGCGACGGTCGTCGGGTTTATGGCGCAACAGGACGAGATTCCAGGTCTGCAGCTCGCGCAGGCTCATCGAGACGTTGGAGCGGGAGATGCCGAGAGCGTCGACGATTTCCTCGGCACAGAGCGGAGAAGGCGAGACGAAGAGCAAGGCGTAGATTTGGCCGACGGTGCGGTTGATACCCCAGCGGGAGCCCATTTCTCCAAAATGGAGCACGAAGGATTGGACGAGAGGAGGCAGGTTCATGGCGATATCCTTATGTCAGTAACGACAGTAATTTCAGAAATTTCTGAAATCGTTGTACGCCCTTCTGCCCTGCTGACAATTGGTATGTCGCCCATGCGTCAATCCGCGCGGGCATCGCTTGGATGCCGCCCCCAGTTGGTTTTCATAGGCTTTTTAGGAGACGACCGCGGTTGCGGCCTTGATTCAGATCAAACGCGCTTGTCTTATCGGCGTTCGACGAGAACGGAGCATTTGGCGTGCCGGACGATGCGGTCGGCGGTCGCTCCGAGGAAATAATTCGACATATCGGGGATATGGGAGCCGACGATGATCAGGTCGGCCTTCCGCTCGTCGGCGACCGCGAGGATTCCCGTCGCTGGCTTGCCGGTACGCACATCGATCACGGCGCGCACGTGCATGCGGCGGCAGAGCTTTTCGAAATTCTCTTCCGCCTCGCGAACGGCATCGGTCACGACCGCTTGCGGCAGATCGACGATATAGCTCGGGACACCTTCGACGACATGGACGACGATGATTTCGCCGCCGTCGTCCACCAAAGCGGCCGCGCGCTTCAGCAGACGCTCGCGGTGCTCCAGACGACCCATATCGAGGGCGCAAATCACTCTGCGATACATCTCACCTCTCCATATCGGCCCGTAAGCCCTCGGAATTTCGCTGCTGCAACTATGCTGGCGTCATACAACCGCAGCATTGACCGAAATCAAAGCCGTTCCAACGGATTTATGCATTCGTCCACAAGGAAGGACTGCGCGCCGTGGGAGAGACCGGCATGCGCGCAGGCGTGCGGCATGCCACGCTATATCAGTGTAAATGCAGGAGCCCTGATCTGCGGCTAGCCGCCCGCCTGTCGTGCCGTAGCCCCTTCGATCCGCCCGATGTCGTGCAGACGCGTTTCAAGCGCCAGCTTGTCGAGGGTGGCGATCGGCAGATTGACGAACAGCGAAATGCGGTTCTTGAGGTACCGTGCGGCCAACGCGAAGGCGCGGCCCTTGTCGATTTCGGAGCCTTCTATGCGGGACGGATCCTCTATGCCCCAATGTGCCGAGGCCGGATGGCCCGGCCAGACGGGGCGGTCTTCACCGGCTGCGTCATCGCAAACGGTGATGACGAAATCCATATCGGGTGCACCGGGCTTGGCAAAGACGTTCCAGCTTTTCGAACTGAAGCCGGAACAGGGGTATCCAAGCGCGTCCAGTGTTTTCAACGTCATGGGATTGATGTCGGGTTTTGGACGGATGCCGGCCGAGAAAGCTTGGAAGCGGCCATTGCCATCCTTGTTCAGGATCGATTCGGCAAGGATCGAGCGGGACGAATTGCCGGTGCAGAGGAACAGGACGTTATAGATGCGATCATCGCTCATTTGGTTTCTCCCCTTTTGGTATCGCGCCCCGGTCGCCGGTGGCCGTCCGGACTTGCGGACGGCCGTCGCGGCAACCGCGCCAGGGGCGTGTCGATGCTGCCATAAATGGTAGCCGGCTCATTCTATACCATTATGGAAGAGACGTGATCCTAGCCAATGAGATGAGGCCGGCCGCTCCTAGGATTCCATGCAGGCTTCCGACCGGAGGTAGCCGGCGCGCAGGGAGAGCCGATCGCCCGGCCCGTGAACGGCCGCGAACAACAGGCCGGCGAGAAAGGTGAAATGATCGATGAAGAAGCCGAATTCAGCCTGATTGCCGGCCCAGTGGCTCGGTCCGTGGAAGCTGAAGGCCAGAAAGATGACGTAGAGCCCGGCAAGCAGGGCAGCCTCTGAAAAGAAGGCTCCCGTCAGCAGGCAGATTGCCAGCGCGCTTTCGAAGAAAGCCGCCACCCAGGCAAGGAAGAGCGGCAACGGAAACCCGGCGGATGCGATGTAGCCCGCTGTTGACTGCATGTCGGCGAACTTGAAGCTTGCCGCCATGATGAAGACGGCGCCAAAGATGAGCCTGCCGAGGCAGATTGCAATTGTTTTTCCCATTTCGAAATCCTCCGTTTTAGATGTCCGACGATCCCGCTTTTCGGTCCGGGATCGTGATGTCCACCCAAGGACGCGGCAATGCGTTCTGTCCCGACAGAGACGGCGAATGTTTTTGATCTCTATTGGGTTGCGGCGATGGCAGATGCCACCATCCAGGTGCAATGCTTCCCGAAGACAGCC
>JAGWJK010000416.1 GCA_028865845.1 Rhizobiaceae bacterium | reverse complement strand
GGCGCGCGGGTGCTCGACCATGTCTCGGTGGAGATCAGTCCCGGAGAGCGTGTGGCGATCGTCGGGGACAGCGGTGCCGGTGGAGAATATCTTGCCGAAGCGCTCGGGCGGCTGGTCTGGCCGGATACGGGCCGCGTCAGCATCGATGGGCGGGATCTGCTTGAGCTTCCGGAATCCGTGACCGGGCGGCGCATCGCCTACGCTTCTTCAGAAACGTTCTTCTTCCACGGGACACTGCGCAGCAACCTTCTCTACGGCCTCAAGCACGCGCCACTGAAACCAGCCGACTATGACGATCAGGCTGCCACCAAGGTGAAGTGGCAGATGGCCGAGGCGCGCCGCGCCGGCAATCCGGAGCTCGATATCAACAGCGACTGGGTGGATTATGTCGCGGCAGGCGCCACAGGCCCGCAGGATATCTACCGCGTCATTCGTCCGGTTCTCGATACGGTTGCGATGTCGCAGGATATTCTCGACATGGCCCTGCGTTCGAATGTCGACACCGCGGCGCATGAAGATCTCACTTCCCGCATCGTCGAGCTGCGCCAGGCGCTGCGGCTCAAGCTGCGGGAAGAAAATCTCGACGCGCTCGTCGTGCCATTTGAGTTCGATGCCTACAATCCGCAGGCGACCGTCGGCGAAAATCTGTTGTTCGGCACCTTGAAGCGGCCGTTGATGACCAACCGCAAGCTTGCGGCACATCCCTATTTCCAGAAGTTGTTCGCCGAGACCGGCCTCGATACCGATCTTTACGAGATGGGTCTCGAAATCGCGGAAAACGCGGTCGAACTCTTCACCGACCTGCCGCCCGACCATCCGTTCTTCCAGCAGCTCACCTTCATGACGGCCGAGGATATTCCGACCTATGAGGCGTTGCTGCAGAAGCTGAACGGCAAGGGCGCAGAGGCCGCGACACCGGATGAACGAGTGGCGATCGTTCGACTGAGCTTCTCCTACATCGAGCCGCGGCATCGTTTCGGTTTGCTGACCCAGACGTTGATGGACAAGATCGTCAAGGCGCGCGCGAAATTCCATGAGCATATCCCGGCAGACCTCGCCCAGGTCGTCGAGCGTTACGATCCCGAGAAGTTCACGGCGTCGGCGACCTTGATGGACAATGTGCTCTTCGGCCGTATCGCTCACCAGCAGGCCAATGCGCCCGAGCAGATCCACAACATCATGCACGGGCTGTTCGAACGCCTTGGTGTCGAGGACAGCGTGCTGTCGATCGGCCTCGATTTCGATGTCGGCTCCGGTGGCAAGCGTCTCACCAACGTGCAGCGGCAGAAGCTCAATCTCGCTCGTGCCCTCCTGAAGCGGGCCGATTACATCATCTGCAATCGTCCGCTGCCCGCCCTCGATCACCGCGTTCAGGATCAGATTGCCAATGCCATTTTGAGCGGTATCGACCGCAGCGAATATGCGCCGGCGATCATCTGGGTTCTGTCGAATCCAGGCTTTGCGGAATTGTTCGATCGCGTCTTGGTTTTCGATCGCGGAAGTCTCGTCGAAAGCGGCACTTCAACCGATCTTTTAGAGAAAAACGGGATGTTCAAAGAACTGTTATCGTAATATCCTATTGCAGCGGCGTGTTTTGGGGCTCGACAGTGGGGGTTTGAAGCTCATGCTTCTGAAAGATGAAGTTGAAATGCTGAAGCGGGTGCCAATTTTTGCGCGAATTGCACCCGCCAAATTGAAGCTTTTGGCATTCACGTCCGACCGCGTCAGCTACAATGCCGGCCAGATCCTTTTCCACCAGGGTGATCAGGGCGATGCAGCCTATGTCGTCCTTTCCGGAACCGCCGATATTCTCGTCGATAGCCCTGCCGGCGAGATCAAGGTGGCCGATGTCGACATCAATTCCATCGTCGGCGAAATCGCCATTCTCTGCGATGTGTCCCGTACCGCGACAGTAAAGGCGACATCGCGGCTCGAAGCGCTGAAGATCAGCAAGGAGCACTTCCTGAAGCTGCTGAGCGACTTCCCCGAAATGGCCGTCGAGATCATGCGGGTGCTCGCCGATCGCCTCAATCACACCACGTCCGAACTCACGGCAGCGCGCAGCCGGCAGAACCAGCAACAACCACAGTCGATGTCGACGCACTGAATCCTTTTGTGATCAGACGATCACAAAACGAGGCGAGAAGTATCCCGCCCCTCTATTCGGTCTGGCCGAACGCAGCGCGACTTAAATCAGGCCGCGCGACGCCAAATTGCGCATCAGATGCGATGTTCCAAACGTCCACGGTGCGCATTCCGTCGACAGCAGCACGCGATTGCGTAGAGCGCCGAGCTTGTCGTTCGAGATGGTAACCACGTCGCCGATCTTGTGGGTGAAGCCCTGACCGGGCGTGTCGCGGTCTTCGACAGGCGCGAAAAGGGTGCCCATGAACAGCACGAAGCCATCGGGATATTGATGGTGACGGCCGATGGTCTGCGAGACGAGATCGAGCGGATCGCGGCTGATTTCCTTCATCGAGGAGCGGCCGTGCAGGACATACCCGTCTTCGCCTTCGACTTTGAGATCCAGATCGGCGTTGCGGACGTCATCGAGCGAATAGGTTTCGTCGAACAGACGGATAAAGGGGCCGATCGAGCAGGAGGCGTTATTGTCCTTGGCCTTGCCGAGCAGCAACGCCGAGCGGCCTTCGACATCGCGCAGATTGACGTCGTTGCCGAGCGTGGCGCCCTTGACGCGACCCTGGCTGTCGACCGCAAGCACGATTTCCGGCTCCGGATTGTTCCACTTCGAGATCGGATGCAGGCCGACGTCGGCGCCCTGCCCCATCGAGGACATGACCTGGGATTTTGAAAAGACTTCGGCGTCCGGGCCGATGCCGACTTCGAGATACTGCGACCAGACGCCCTCTTCGATCAGCGCCGCCTTGACCTTGGCGGCTTCAGCCGAGCCGGCCTTCAGGTTGCGCAGGCTGTCGCCGATGATCGCCGTGACCTTGCCGCGAATGGTTTCGGCAAGATCGGGATTGCCGGCGGCGCGCTCCTCGATAACGCGCTCGACCATGGAACGCGCGAAGGTCACGCCGCAGGCCTTGATCGACTGTAGGTCGACGGGAGCGAGAAGGTGAACGGCGGATGCGTCCGGTTTCGCATCGAGCAGCGCGTCGAGCTTGGCGACCGCTTCGCCCGCCTGGGCGCGGATGAAGCCGACGGGATCATCCTTTTCCAGGAGATCGCGCATCGTCGGCGCGTCCTTCGAGGTAATGTCGTAAAGCGTGCCGTCGCGGACAACGACGAGTGCCGGCCCCTTCACGTCGGGGCGCCAGATGCGGCCGACGAAGGTTCCGGAATTGAAAACGTCTGAATTCGCCATGTGCTTGGTCTCTCTCCCAAAGGTTCGTTCGTTTCTAGCGCAGGCGAATGCGCTTTGCCACCTCTTATCCGCTTGAAGAATAGCGGCTTTTGGATTTTCTCATTCTCCAAAAGGGCTAAAAGACGAGGCCCCGCAGCAGCGCTGCGAGGCCCTTCCGGCCGCAAAAACCGGGAGAGAGTGGTTAAGCGGCCTGAACCTTGCGGCTGCCACGTGCCCATTCGGGCAACCATGTGTCATGCGTCGCCAGCAGCTCGTCGACGAGCGACCAGATCTGGTCGAGATCGAGCTCGGCGGCCGTATGTGGATCCATCATCGCTGCGTGGTAAATGTGCTCGCGATTTTCGGTCATCAAGGCTTGTACCGTCAGTTCCTGGACGTTGATGTTGGTGCGGATCAACGCCGTCAGCTGTGGAGGCAGGTCGCCGATGAAGGTCGGCTGGATGCCGGAGGCATCGACGAGGCAAGGGACTTCGGCCGCGCAATTATACGGCAGCGACGTGATGCAGCCATTGTTGCGGACGTTGCCGTAGATCACCGAGGGTTCGCCGGTCCAGACCGAGTTGATGATCGACGAAGCATATTCCTTCGATTGCTTGACCTCGATCTTGTCGGCGCTCCGGTATTGATCGGCTTGGTTCTTCCAGCGAGCGATCTGTTCGATGCAGCGCTTCGGATATTCGTCGAGCGGGATACCGAATTTCTCGATCAGGTCCTCGCGGCCTTCCTTGATGAAGTAGGGCGTGTATTCGGCAAAATGCTCGGAGCTTTCGGTGACGAAATAGCCGAGCCGGGTCAGCATCTCGTAACGAACCTTGTTCGGGCAGCGCGGGTTCCAGCCCGGCTTCGGCGCGCGGCCTTCACGGTAAGCGCGGACGAGATCCGGATAGAGGTCGCGGTAGGAGCCATCAGGCTGGCGATGCTCGAACTTCAGGTAGAAGGCCATGTGGTTGATGCCGGCCGAGCGGTAGCGGATCTCGTCGTACGGAATGTCGAGATCGTTGGCGAGCTCCATCGCCGTGCCCTGTACGGAATGGCAGAGGCCGACCTGCTTGATCGTCGGATACTTTTCCGAGATCGCCCAGGTGTTGATGGCCATCGGGTTGACGTATTGCAGCATCACCGCCTCCGGGCAGACGGCGAGCATGTCTTCGCAGATCTTCCAGAGATGCGGAACGGTGCGCAGGCCGCGCATGATGCCGCCGACGCCAAGCGTATCGGCAATGGTCTGGCGCAGGCCATACTTCTTCGGCAATTCGAAATCGGTGACGGTGCAGGGTTCATAGCCGCCGATCTGGAAGGCAACGACGACGAAGTTGGCGCCGTCGAGCGCCTGCCGCTGGTCCGTGAACGTTTCGACCGTGGCCGATGCGCCGAGGGTCGAGGCGAGTTTGCGCGCGACGATGGCGCTTTCTTCCAGCCGCTGCGGATTGATGTCCATCAACGCGATCTTTGCGCCGGACAGTGCCGGACGCTGCAACACGTCGCCGATGATGTTTTTCATGAACACCGTCGAACCGGCGCCGATAAAGGTGATCTTGGGATTGACTGCCATGATAATAAGCCTCCTGAAATGCTACGTGGCTACCTCGAACGCCGCTCTGACGAGACGTTCGGTGTAGGCGGTCTTGGGATGGGAAAGTACGTCGTCAACGGGTCCCTCTTCCATGATCTTGCCGTGCTGCATGACGATGACACGGTGGCAGAGGGCGCGAACGACCTTGAGGTCGTGGGAAATGAAGA
>JAGWJK010000415.1 GCA_028865845.1 Rhizobiaceae bacterium | reverse complement strand
GGCGAGGAATTCGCCCTTCATCCAGTCGCCGTGGATTTGCAGCAGCGCCTTGCCGGTGATGACGAGATTGGTGGTGTCGTTCCACTGGCGGTTCGGCGAACCGGCATCGGTATGCTGCTGGATCTGGCGGAAGCGCTTCAGCGCCGCGCGCATTTCCGGCGTGTCGATGACGCTCTTATCGGGCTTTTCGCCATAGAAGCGGTTGTAGATATCGGGACCTTCCTCGGAGGCGATCAGTGCCTGCAGCAGATAGGCCTTCTGGAATTGGTCGCCGCCCTGGGCGATCGGAATGTAACCCTTGGCTTTCACCTTGTCGAAATCGGCGAAGAGATCGTCGAGGGATTTCCAGGACTTGGGATCGACGCCGGTCGCTTCCGCAACGTGCTTGTTGTAGTAGATCATGCCGTCGATATGGACGGTGGCTGGTGCCTTCATGATCTCGCCGTCGACGGTGATGTTCTTCAGAACCGCCGGCGGGAAATTCTTGGTGGCGCCGATGCTGTCGAACAGCTTGGTCAGCGGCACGCCGAGATTCTGTTTCGTCAGGTCACGGTAGATGCCCGGATCGGAATTCATGAAGATCGCGGGCGGATTGCCGCCGGTGATCATGTTCATCAGGCTGACATTGGCGCCGGAATCATGGGCGATCGACAGGTCTTTCCAGGTGTGCCCGTCCTTGGCCCAGGCGTCGCGCAAGACGCTGAGAGCTGCGATTTCAGAGGGTTTCGACCAGGTGTGATAGACGACGACTTCGTCGGCCGATGCCGCACCGGCGAGCGTGGTCGCGGCCAGCAGAGCCGAGACCAGTCCCAAAGCTTTCCACTTCATCATGCTTCCTTCCTCCCATTTTTGATATCAGAGCCGCTGGCCCGTCTTCGCGTCGAAGACGTTCAGCTTGTCGAGCGGTAAATAGACCGGCAGCATCGCGCGGTCGCGATAGCGGTTGGCATCACGGCCATCGATGCGCACAGCAATCGTCCGGCCGGCAAGCGTCAGGAACGCGAAGGCGTCAGCGCCGGATTTCTCGAAATATTCGACGGGGCAGTCGAATTTGACGATGCCGCCGGAATCCTCGCGCAGCTCGACAAAGAAATCCTCGGCGCGGAAACCGACCTTGACGGCGCTGCCGGCGGCGCCCTTCGCCTTCCATCTGTAGGAGCCGAGATCGATCGTTACCGCGCTCTTGTCGTCGACGGCGACGAGGCCGCTGCCATTCTGCTTGACGGTGCAATCCAGCATGTTCATCGCCGGGGAACCGACGAAATCGGCGACGAAGATATTGGCGGGCTCGTTGTAGATCTCGTCCGGTGTGCCGAACTGCTGGATGACGCCCTTGTCCATGACGGCGATCTTGGTCGCCATGGTCATCGCCTCGACCTGATCGTGCGTGACGTAGACGACGGTGTTCTTCAGCTGGTTATGCAGCTTCTTGATCTCGATGCGCATCTCGTTACGCAGCTTGGCATCGAGGTTGGAGAGCGGCTCGTCGAACAGGCAGACGCCATATTGCTTGACCAGAGCGCGACCGATGGCAACGCGCTGGCGCTGGCCGCCGGAGAGCTGCGACGGCTTGCGGTCGAGCAGGTGTTCGATCTGCAGGAGCTTGGCCGCCCAGGCGATGCGCCGGTCCGCCTCTTCCCTGGAAATGCCGCGCGAGGACAGGCCGAAGTTCATGTTGCCGCGCACGGTCTTGGTTGGATAGAGCGCGTAGGACTGGAAGACCATGGCAAGGCCGCGGTCCTTCGGATCGAGATAGCTGACATCGCGCTCGCCGATCCTGATCTCGCCGCCGTCGATTTCCAAGAGCCCGGCGAGCAGATTGAGCAGGGTGGTCTTGCCGCAGCCGGAGGGGCCGAGCAGGACCAGGAATTCGCCGTCGCCGATCTCCAGATTGAGATTTTCGATGACGGTGAGGGCACCGAATTTCTTGATGATATTGTTAAAGGCAATGGTCGGCATGCACTTATCCCTTTATCGCGCCGGCGGTGATGCCCTGGACGAAGAATTTGCCGAGAACGAAATAGATGATGAGCGGCGGCAGCGCGGTCAGCAGCGCCGAAGCCATGTCGACCGCATAGTTCTTGGCGCCGGTCGTGGTCACGGTGATATTGTTCAGCACCACCGTCATCGGCTGCGTATCCTGTGAACCGAAGGTGAGGCCGACGAGGAAGTCGTTCCAGATGCCGGTGATCATCAGGATCAGCACGACGACCATGATGTTGCCGGACATCGGCAGCACGATCTCGAAGAAGATCCGCCAGAACGAGCCGGAATCGATCATCGCAGCGGCAATGATCTGCGGCGGCAGGCCCTTGAAATAGTTGCGGAAGATCAAGGTCAGGAACGGCAGTGACAGCACGCTGTGGATGACGGCGATGCCGAAGGTGGTGCCGTAGATATGCACGCTGCCGGCGATCTTGATCAGCGGGTACATGATGATCTGGAACGGCACGAAGGCGCAGATGAACAGCACGAACAGGAAGCCGTTCGCCCATTTGACGTTCCAAAGCGCCAGCCCGTAGCCGGTGACGATAGAGAGCGAGATCGTCAGCACCAGGCTCGGCGCCAAGATATAGAGCGAATTGACGAAGCCGACGCGCACGCCGTTGCAGTTCATGCCGGAGCAGGCCTGCGTCCAGGCATAGGTCCAGGCGTCAGTGGTCCAGGGCGAGGGCAGGGAGAAGATCTGGCCGAGGCGGATCTGGTCCATCGTCTTGAAGGAGGTGACGATCACCACATAGAGCGGCACCGCGAAGAAGGCGGCCGCCATCAGCAGGAAGACGAAGATCACCACGCGGCTAGGGCGGATCATCGGCCGGCGCCGTGCCTTTGTCGTGACGGGTGCCGTGGTGCCGGCGTGGGAGCTGATCGCCGTCATGCCGTTTTCCCCCTCTGTCTCCAGGCCGTGAGCAGGACGAGCGGCAGGAACAGCACCAGCGTCGTCAGAAGCATGACGGTCGCGCCGGCCGAGGCGTAGCCGAGGTTCTGTTTCTGCCAATAGGCGTCGATGACGAAATAGGCCGGCATGATCGATGCGCCGCCGGGGCCGGCATTGGTCATGGCGACGATGATGTCGTAGGCCTTCACGACGCCGATGCAGAGCAGGATGATGCAGGTGAAGAAAGTGAGCTTCATCATCGGGATGATGACTTCTATATAGAGCCGCCAGAAGGGGACGCCATCGAGGCGCGCGGCCTGCCAGATCTCCGTATTGATCGATTTCAGCCCTGACAGCATCAGCGCCATGAAGAAGCCGGTCGACTGCCAGACCGCGGCAAGAATGACGCCGAACATCACCGTATCCTGGCTCGCCAGCCAGTTGAACGAGGCGCTTTGCCAGCCGAGCGAATGCAGCATGTTCTCGACGCCGAGGCCCGGATTGAACAGCCAGCGCCAGACGAGGCCGGTCACGATCAGCGATATGGCGAGAGGATAGAGAAAGATGGTGCGGAAGATGCCCTCGCCATGCACTTCCTTGTCGATCATCGCAGCCAGGATGAAGCCGAGCACGATCGAAAACAGGCTGCCGATCGCGAAAATCACCAGGTTCTGCAGCGACAGCAGCCACGACGCATCGTGAAACAGCCGCCAATATTGCTTCCAGCCGACCAGTTCATAGTCCGGAAAGCGCCGACTTGCCGTGAAGGACAGATAGACCGTCCAGGCAATGGCGCCGATAAAAAACACGAGCGTCATCAAGGCCGCCGGCGCAACGGCCAGATGCGGCGTGACACGGCTCCATCGGATTCCCATGAGCCTCCTCCCCAGATCGCCGCGCCCTCACTCCTCAGAAAGTTTGCGGTACCTGTTTTTATATGAACTTCCTCTAGTTCATAACAGATCAAATATTGAGGCCCGTTTCCAACGATGTCAATAATGATGGGAGGATTCATTTGTGTGGGGCATCTGCGTCGGATGCCGAGCAAGCACCTCCCCAACCCTCCCCACAAGGGGGAGGGGGTCAAAAATGACGCGCCTTCCACGATCAAAACGAATTTCAGAGGTGAAGCCTGCCGACAGCAATAATCGATGGTGGCTTCTTGATCTCAAAAGTCAGCCCCAAGTTGACCCCCTCCCCCTTGTTGGGAGGGTTGGGGAGGGGGCTTTTTTTCTCGCCCAGAATATAAAGTACAAACCTCGACAGTCCGCCGCGCTACGGTTCTTCTCCGCCCACGATCAATGCGTTTTCGCTCAGCAGATCGCGCCAGAGCGCCGGCCCGCCGAAGGCGCCGGATTTTGAAATCACCGTGACGCCTTCCCAAGGGCCGCCGACGATCGTCGAGCGCGGGAGGCCGGGCGCGATCTGGCCGGTAAGCCGGAGGGCAGTGACGTCGAGCGCTGAGCAAAGTCCACGCAGGGTTTCACCGCCTGCAACGATCAGCGTACCGGGCGGCGGCAATGCTTTTGCGACCGTGCCGAGGGCGAGGTTGATTCTGCGAGCGGCATCGTCCCGGTCCAAGCCTTCGGGCAGGGCGACATTGACCATGGCCGCGCCGTCCCTGAGCAGGCGTTCGCGCACGACGGGCGCGTCGCCGCCATCGGCGATCGTTGCCCAATAAGGCGCGCAGGCCTGGACCTGGGCGAGCGTGATCGGCTGATCCGAGCCAAACAGGCCAAGCACCGGCCCGGCGAGCTTTCTCGAAAGCGGCACCGCATGCCAGTGTTGCGGGGTCGGCCCCAGGTCGCGACGGCGGGCAAGGGCCTGCGCCAGACCGCCGGTGCCGCACCAGAGAACCGGCGAGTCCACAGTCTGCAGGACCCATTCGACGATATCGTCGAGATCCTGATCGGTATGGGCGTCGAATACGGTGACGCCTTCGGCGATCACATGCCGGGGCGAAGTTGCCTTGACCGTCGGCAACCCCTCGGCCGTCAGCCGGGCGGCGATATCGCCGCTGACGTCGCGCCAGTTGTTGTTGCCGGCATAAAGCACCTGCCGTCCGTCGCGTGTGTGGCGCCCGTGATGCGGAAAGGCCGGCGCGACGATGCAATGCCTCCAGGCCCCGAGCTCAAAACAGGCGGCGAGCTCCGCCGCCCAGGGGCCGCGAAACAGGCTGTCCACCTTCTTGAA
>JAGWJK010000414.1 GCA_028865845.1 Rhizobiaceae bacterium | reverse complement strand
AAAGCGCAGCGCGGATGAAACACGCATCCGTCAGGCACATACGACGGATCAGGATGATCACCCTGGGGAAGAACCCGTCGCCGCGAAGTAGGCTTAACGCTTGGACCGGCAGACATCAGCGCCTGCGTGTAGGGATGAAGGGGACGCCGGAACAGGTCGGTGGTCGGCGCCGTCTCCATGACTTTCCCCAGATACATCACCATCACCCTATCGGCGACCTGGCGCACGATCTTCAGATCGTGACTGATGAACAGGTAGGTCAATCCTCGGTCGGACTGCAGGTCCTTCAACAGATTGACGACTTGCGCGGCGACAGACACGTCGAGTGCCGAGACCGGCTCGTCGCAGACAAGCAACTCGGGATCGAGCATCAGGGCCCGTGCGAGGATGACGCGCTGACGCTGACCGCCAGAAAGCTCGCTGGGGTAGCTGTCGAACTGATCGGCGCGTATGCCGACTACGGTCAGAAGCTCCTGCGCTCGTCCGCGCCGTTCAGCCATCGTGCCCCCGATACCATGAATGGTCATCGGCTCTACGACCTGCTGGCCGATCGGAAGGCGCTTGTCGAGAAAGGACATGGGATCTTGGTAGACCATCTGCACCCGTCGGCGCTGCCTGCGCCAAACAACATCGTGTCGGGTATGAACGGTTTCTCCGTCGAGCATAACCGTGCCGCTGGTAGGCGTCAGCATTCCTAGAACCAGGCGACCGGTCGTGGATTTGCCGCAGCCGGACTCACCGACGACGCCCAACGTCTCTCCGCGCGCGATGTCGAACGAAACGTCGTCGACTGCTTTCACGATGGCCTTTGGTGCGAAAAAGCCCCTGGTGGTTTTGATGTCGAAGTGCCTTGTGAGACCCCGAACGTGCAAGAACGCCGTCATGCCGAATTCTCCAGGCTATATGATACCTGATATTTCTGACCCGCCGCCACAACATGGCAGGCGGCGCGGTGTCCGGTCGAGGACGGCTCCAGAAGAGGAGCCTTGTCGGAGCACACGGCCTGCCTCAAAGAGCATCGCTCCTGAAAGGCGCAACCAGCAGGAATTGCGTTCGGTGCCGGCACGCTGCCAGGGATCGCGCGCAGGCGCCCGACGGGCTCGTCGATATCCGGAGCGGCACCCAGCAGGCCACGGGTGTAGGGATGACTGGCCTCGCTCCAGAAGTCTTCGGCGGGAGCGATCTCGACAATGCGACCGGCATACATCACCGCTATCCGGTCGCTCGTCTCCCGCACTACCCCGAGGTCATGGGAGATCAAAACCATGGACATGCCGGTGTCTCGCCTGATTTCGCGTAGAAGGTCGAGAATCTGGGCTTGGACTGTGACGTCCAGCGCCGTCGTGGGCTCGTCCGCGATCAGCAGCTCCGGCGTGCCTGCGAGAGCGATGGCTATTGCAACGCGCTGGTTGGTGCCTCCTGATAGCTCATGAGGATACTGTCCGACACGTCTGTCCGCGGCCGGGACACGGACCTGGTCAAGCAGACGCCTCGCCTCCGCACGTGCGGTGGACCGGTCGAATCCTCGATGATGCGCCAGGGTCTCGACGAGCTGGAAGCCTACCGTTCTGATCGGGTTCAGAGAGGCGGTCGCATCCTGTCCTATCATTGCGATATGCCTTCCGCGGAGCGCCGCCATGGCCCTTTCTCCGAGGTCCAGCAACTGATGCTGCCCGAACCTGACGGAACCAGATGTCGCAACCTGCCGCCCCAGAACACGCATGATGGCAAGCCAGGTAACGCTCTTCCCGCACCCGGACTCGCCTACAAGGCCGAGAATCTCGCCCCGCCCCACGTCGAGGTCGATGCCACGAACGATTTGCGTCTCGCCTTTCGGCGAGCGGACGCCGACGCGCAGATCTTTGACCTCGAGGATGGCCGAAGTGCGAGACGCGTTCATCATCGCCTTAACGGACCGCGCCCTGGCCGGTTTGCTTGGTCATGGACTCGATGCCTTGGTAGTTGGGATCGGGCAGGTTTTCATAAGCGGGACCAAAGTCTTCGACGTAAACCAAATGCGAGACGAGTCCTTCATTCGGCACGAGGATATGCAGCTTGAATGCCGGCGGCTCGTTGATGTTCTTAAAGATACGCACATTACCGACCGGCAGGTTCGCAGAACAGACGACGGACGGTGTCACAGAAACCAGGGTGCCATTCCAGAGGCAGTCAAGCGAGCGATGCAGGTGCCCGCAGAAGATGCGGACGATCTGCGTGTTGGATGCGACGATCTCGCCGAACTCCTCGACGCCTTCTTTCAGGCCGACGGCATCATAGACGCCGGCATTGAACAAAAATGGCTGGTGATGGAACATGATGATGGTCGCGACATCGGGACGTTCCGCCAGACGGTCGCGCAGATAGGACAGGCGTGTGCGGCAGAGGCCACCTTTGCCTTCGCCCTCGATCAGCGTGTCGAGCCCGATGATGCGAATGTCGTCATGCTCGACGCAGAACTGGACGAAGTCGATGCCCTCGGCCTTCCGTTCCGGAAAGACCTCAAGAAAGTTGGCGCGGATGTCATGGTTGCCGAGAACCATGTGAACCGGGAACGAAAGAGCCTCGATCATGGACTTCAGCCGTCGATATTCGCCGACCTGGCCGCTATCGGCGAGATCGCCCGTGATGATCATCATGTCGGGGCACGGCTCCATGTTCGCCACGCGATCGAAGGCCTGCTGGGCCATGGCCGAATAGTCCATGTTGCCGACGGCAAGGGGTGCGCCTTGCTCGCGGATATGAATGTCGCTGAGATGGGCGATGATCATTGCTCTACCTTGATGTCCTGGGTATGGCCTGCCCGCCTGATGCGGTCGGCCATCTGGTTGTCCTGAACTCCTCCGAGCGAGCGATCAGCTTCTCGGAGGAGTCGGTTCTGTTTCCTCTGCCTCACGCTACGATGTTGAACGGACCGAAATCCATCATCGGCGTTTTATGCGGTACGAAGCCTATGTCGCTGCGCATGCCGTAGAACATCGGGGTCTCGTGTAAGATCGAACTTGGCGGATCGATCTCTGCAAATATCTCCAACACCCGTCGGTGGAGCTTTCGACGTTCTGCACGATCGGTCAGAGTCAGGAGCTTCTGGCCGATCTCGTCGAATTCCGCATTGGACCAGCTTTTCGCCTGAAAGCGGATGAAACCGTTGGGGCCGTAGGTGGTCCAAAGAGATCCCATCAGGTCTGGATAGAGCGAGGTCACGGAACCGTTGAAGATCGCGAAGTTAGGTTGTGCGTAGAGCTGCGCGTCGTTCTCGACGACCTTGAGCTGAACGTTGAGACCAACGGATTGCCACATTTGCTGGAGCGCCTGCGCGGTGTCGATCTCGGCCGTATAGTAACTCTCCCTCGTCCGATACTCGATCAGCTCGCCCTTGTAGCCGGCCTCGGTCAGAAGCTTCTTCGCTGCTTGCGGATCATAGGAAGGCTTCGCGAAATCTTCGATGTACATGTCGCCGTAGTTATCCCACTGGAAGCCGCGCGGAACCCCGACCATTCCGCCGAATAGCTGTTCGGTGATCGCTTGTCGGTCGATCGACAGGTCGAGAGCACGCCGAATCTTGACATCCTTCAGTGGGCCGCCGAACGTCCCATAGTTAAGCGTCCGGATGTTGTTGATTGCGCCGCCCACCACGGTCAAACCATTGTGAGTCTTGATCGACGGCGTCTGATCGGTGGTTACCTCGGTAATGACGTGGACATCACCCGCAGCCAGCGCGTTGACACGACCGGCCGCTTCCGGAATGACCTTAAAGGTCACGGATGCAAACGGTGGCCTGCCGCCCCAGTAGCCTTCGTGTGCCACCAAGCGGATCCGGTCGCCGGCCACGACCTCGGTTACCTTATAGGGTCCCGTCGCCACTGGAGAGAGAGCCCATTTGTCCCAGTCGTTGAGTTTTTTGAAGGCACTCTTCGAGATTATCTGGCTGGTCCAGTTTGCCATCCTGAATTCGAACAACGGATCGGGCTGCTTGGTCACAAAGCGGACCGTCCGGTCATCGACGGCAGCAACACTTTGAAGACCGCTGAAGAACTGACGAGAGAAGCTGACGCTCGGCAGACCGTCGGTCAGCATCCGCTCCGGCCCGAAGGTGAAGGCGACGTCCTCGGTCGTCAGGGTGGACCCGTCATGAAAAAGAACGCCCTGCCGAATCTTGAAATCCCATGTTGTCGCGTCGATCTGCGTCCAGGATTCCGCAAGGCCCGGAACAAGACGATCACCGTTGTTTCGGTCGATCCGAATGAGCATGTCGTAGATGTTCGCAGTGACGCGGTAGGTAGGATTCGTGCCCAGACGCAGCGGATCGAGCTGCGCCGGATTCACCTGTACCCCGACGATTAGGTCTTTTGGCCCGGCAGCGAAGACGGCGCGAGGCGACAAGAATGAGAGGACAGACAACGCTGCCGTTGCCTTCAAGTAGTTTCGGCGTGAGATTCTCATGACGTTAGGTCCTAAAAAGAGGGCACAATTGATCAAAGTTGGCATGCGAAGTCCCGCCGCGCCCTCCTTCCTGGAGGGCACGCAAGTGGCGGATATCAAAAGATCAGAACGGCCCTGGGATCTCGCACGCGCCGTGTCCGGCGGAACGATCCGCTGATCTCGTGCGCGGTGCCTCAGGCCGCTTTGGCAGCGACTGAAGCGACCTCGAAGAGCCTGTCCGCCACGGCGTCGCGGACTTCAGCATCGTGGAATATTCCAGCGATCGCCGAGCCCCTCCCCTTGGCTTCGTTGATGAGGGCGACGACAGTGGCGCGGTTTGCGGCGTCGAGCGACGCAGTGGGCTCGTCGAGAAGCATGACCGGATAATCGACGATGAAACCCCGCGCGATGTTCACACGCTGTTGCTCGCCGCCAGAGAAGGTCGCAGGGGCGAGAGGCCACAGGCGCTCAGGAATCCTAAGCCGCTCCAGGAGTTTTTTCGCAGCGTCGGACGCGACGCCCACCGAAACGCCGTTGGCGATCGCAGGCTCGGTGACGACGTCGATTGTCGACACCCGTGGGATGACCCGCAGAAATTGACTGACATAGCCGATGGTCCGCCGTCGAACCTCGACAACCTCCCAGGGCTCTGCAGCAA
>JAGWJK010000413.1 GCA_028865845.1 Rhizobiaceae bacterium | reverse complement strand
CGGCAAAGGTCGCGGTCTTGAAGCTGGGGCGAGGGTCGCGGCCCGGCTTTTCCAGTTCGGCGATGATGTCGCGCACGGTCGGCAGGCCGAACTTGTCGTCGATGAACTGGCGGGGATCGATGGCCTTGAGTGCCGCCGCGTCTCCCATCAGGCTGCGCAAATCGCGGCCGCAGGCAGCGACGATCTTCTTGGCGACGCCGTAGGCTTCCGGGTGTACGGAGGAAGCGTCCAGCGGCTCCTTGCCGTTCGGAATACGCAGGAAGCCCGCGCATTGTTCGAAGGTGCGCTGCCCGAGCCGCGCGACTTTCAGAAGATCGCGCCGGGTTTCGAAACGCCCCTCGCCGTCACGATGCTTGACGATCGCATCGGCGATCGATGGTCCGAGACCCGAAACGCGGGCAAGCAACGGCGCGGAAGCGGTGTTGAGGTCGACGCCGACAGCGTTCACCGCATCTTCGACGACTGCGTCCAGAGAGCGTGACAGTTTCTGCTGGTCGACGTCGTGCTGATACTGGCCGACGCCGATCGACTTCGGCTCGATCTTGACGAGCTCTGCCAGCGGGTCCTGCAGGCGGCGGGCGATGGAGACGGCGCCGCGCAGCGAGACGTCGAGGCCGGGGAATTCGAGTGCCGCGGTTTCAGAGGCCGAATAGACCGAAGCGCCGGCTTCGGAGACGATGACCTTGGTCGGCTTCGGCGCCGGCAGATCGGCCAGCATGTCGGCCACTAGCTTCTCGGTCTCACGGCTGCCGGTGCCGTTGCCGATGGAGATCAGCTCGACCTTGTGCTTGCGGACGAGGGCCGCCAGCGTGGCCTGCGTGCCGCGCACATCGTTTTTCGGCGGGAAAGGATAGACGGTGGTCGTATCGAGCACCTTGCCCGTGCCGTCGACGACGGCGACCTTGACGCCGGTGCGGATGCCCGGATCGAGGCCCATGGTGGCGCGCGAGCCGGCGGGTGCGGCCAGCAGCAGATCCTTGAGATTGAGGGCGAAGACGTGGATCGCCTCTTCCTCGGCGCGCTCGCGCAATTCGCGCATCAGGTCGAGGGACAGCGACATGGAGAGCTTCACGCGCCAGGTCCAGCTTGCGACGTCGGTCAGCCAGCGGTCGCCGAGGCGGTTGCCGCCGATTTCATAAGCGGTGGCGATCATCCGCTCGACGGGCTTGTTCGGCGAGACGGCGTCGACATCGACTTCGATGGTCAGCGTCAGAATCTCTTCGTTCCAGCCGCGCAGCATGGCGAGCGCGCGATGGCCCGGCGCGGTTGCCCAGCGTTCCTGGTGATCGAAATAATCGGAGAACTTCGCGCCTGCCTCCTGTTTCCCGTCGACGACCTTGGCCTTCAGCAGCGCGTTCGCCTTCATGTAGGTGCGCAGCTTGCCGAGAAGGTCGGCATTTTCAGCAATCCCTTCGGCGATGATATCGCGCGCGCCTTCGAGGGCCGTCTTGACGTCGGCCACATCGGCGGTAATGAACCCTTCTGCAAGCGTCGCCGGCTCTTTCGAACGATCGGCAAGGATCGTGTCTGCCAGCGGGCCGAGACCACGTTCGCGGGCGATTTCGGCGCGGGTGCGGCGCTTCGGCTTGAAGGGCAGGTAAAGATCTTCCAGTTCCGCCTTGGTGGCGACGACGGCGATCTTGCGCATCAGCTCGTCGGTCATCTTTCCCTGGCCGGTGATCGACTCGACGATCGCGCTGCGGCGGGCTTCGAGCTCGCGCAGATAGACAAGGCGTTCGGCGAGCGTGCGCAGCTGCGTGTCATCGAGCCCGCCGGTGACTTCCTTGCGGTAACGCGCGATGAAGGGAACGGTCGCGCCTTCGTCCAGCAATTCGATTGCTGCTTTCGCTTGATCCTGGCGCGAATTGATCTCGTTGGCGATGGTTGCGGCAAGGGAGCTGATATCGGCGGCCATATGATTCTCTGAACTGGACTTGAGGAGGCGGGACCATACTGGCACAAAAAGGCATGGCAATGTTGTGCAATCCCTAATCGCCAGCGCCTCCACAGGATTTGCCGCTTGACCTTTTCCGCCGCCCCGCTTAACCGCGCACAAACCGGGAGCGTGCAAGCCGGAGGCGCGCGGCACCCAAGCCTGCGGGTGCAACGAGAGGACAAGCCATGAAAGTTTTGTTGATCGGATCGGGCGGACGTGAACATGCCCTGGCCTGGAAGCTCGCACAATCGCCGCTGATGACGGAATTTTACGCGGCTCCCGGCAATCCCGGCATTGCCGAGCACGCGACGCTCGTTGCCATCAACACGGAAGACAACGACGCGGTCGCCGCCTTCTGCAAGGAAAAGGCGATCGATTTCGTGGTGGTTGGACCCGAGGCGCCTCTGGTCGCCGGTCTTGCCGATCGACTGCGCGCCGACGGCATTGCTGTTTTCGGGCCGTCTGCGGCGGCAGCGCAACTCGAAGGCTCGAAAGGGTTCACCAAGGACATCTGCGCCCGCTACGATATTCCGACCGGAGCCTATCAGCGTTTCAACAACGCGCCGAAGGCGAAGGCCTATATTCGCCTGCAGGGTGCGCCCATCGTCGTCAAGGCAGATGGGCTGGCGGCCGGCAAGGGCGTGACCGTCGCCATGACGGTCGACGAAGCGCTCGCGGCCGTGGACGATTGTTTTGAAGGCGCGTTTGGCGCGGCCGGCGCCGAAGTGGTGATCGAAGCATATCTTGATGGCGAGGAGGCAAGCTTCTTCTGCCTCTGCGACGGCACGCACGCGCTGGCGCTGGCAACCGCCCAGGATCACAAGCGGGTCGGCGATGGCGATACCGGGCCGAATACCGGCGGCATGGGCGCCTATTCGCCGGCACCCGTTATGACGCCCGACATGGTCGAACGCACTATGAAAGAAATCATCGAGCCTACAATGCGCGGCATGGCGGAAAGCGGCCATCCCTTCTCCGGCGTCTTCTTCGCCGGATTGATGATCACCGCCAAGGGGCCGGAACTGATCGAATACAACGTCCGCTTCGGCGATCCGGAGTGCCAGGTGCTGATGATGCGCTTGAAGAGCGATCTGCTGCCACTGCTTTTGGCCTGCGCAAACGGTACGCTCGACCAGGTCAGCGCCGAATGGAGCGACGAGCCAGCACTCACCGTGGTGATGGCCTCGAAGGGCTACCCCGGCTCCTACGCCAAGAACACGCCGATCGGCGCCCTCCCCGCCGACACCGACGGTGCGAAGGTGTTTCATGCCGGGACGGCGCTCAAGGACGGCGCGTTGGTTGCGACCGGCGGCCGCGTGCTCAACGTCACCGCGACCGGAAAGACCGTTGGCGAGGCCCATAAGCGAGCTTACGCGGTCGCAAGCCAGGTGAAATGGGAAAACGGCTTCTGCCGCAGCGATATCGGCTGGCGCGCGATCGAGCGCGAACAGGCATAAGATTAACCGCCGGGCTGTGCCGATTTTCGTCGTCCACTAAACTTTTACCTAATCTCCTGACGGGATGGAAACAAAGCGGCGTTATTCTCCTCTCAACGTGAGACGGAGTGGTTTTTATGCGTCCCTTCATCCTGACTTTGGCTTTTGTCCTGGCCGGCGGCTCGGCCATGGCGTCGTCCATCCTGCCGATCGACAGCAAGAGCGGAACAGGCGCCGGCAGCATCATCGACAAGGTCTGCAAGGATTGCCCGGCCATCAAGCCACAGATCGCCAAGAAGGACTATGTGGTGCCGCAACTGGCGCCAGGCACGCAGTCGATCGTCGTGCGCGACATCGACGGCCAGACCAAGGTGGTTCGCACCGAAGCGTGGATGGGCGGATCCCCGGTCGTCTTCATTTCCAAGCCGACGCCGGAAGCCCTCGAGGCAGCAGGCGCTCCGACCGACGGCATCGATATGACGGCAAAGACCGCCGCCGTGCCGCAGTCCGGCGAGGCGAAATCGCCCGCGCCGCTCGACCTTTCGAGCTTCCAGCTTCGCCAGCAGTAAAACTGCCGAAACCCCGTTCCCTGCCCCGCCCGGCCAAGGTTTCGGTCGACGGGTTTCGCCGTAAGGCGGACCAGTGCGCCCCCGAAGAGAAGCGGGGGCGCATTTGTTTTGTATAGACAATAACCAGGAGCTATGTTTCCTGAAAAGACAATAAGTTTAGTATTGTTTATTGCGTTGCAACAAAGCCGTTGCTTAAAACTGGTTAAATTCCGATCACTCTGTTTTGATTAAATATTTATTAGACATAACGCGCGATTTTGCTTGAACCGGACAGCAGCATGTCAATTCGAGCAGCGGCAAGCGTAAGGGGCCTCCCAGACGATCGCACAGGCGGTAGGAAACCGCGCCGGTATCCAACCCGACCCCCGTTGCGAGGCATTTATGAAGAACCTCAAGATCGCTCATCAGCTTTTTGCCCTTGTCGGCATCCTTATGGCCGCCTTCGCGGTGGCGACCTATTTCCAGATCAAATCGCAGGCCGATTCCATCTACGATGATCGTTTCGACATGCTTCGCACGCAGGTTGAGACCGGTATCTCTATTTTGGACGGCTATTATCAGCGCGAAAAAGCCGGCGAGATGACGCACGAGGCCGCCCAGGCCGAAGCCGTCAAGGTTCTGACCCATGTCACCTTTCAGCCGAACGGTTATATCTTCGGCTTCGATTTCAACGTGATTCAGCTGATCAATCCGAGCCCGGTCAACATCGGCAAGGACATGTCCAGCCAGGTCGACAAGCGCGGCACCTATTTCAGCAAGGAACTGGTGCAGAAGGGCATCAACGGCGGCGGCCGGACAGTTTACTACTGGAACAAGCCGGGCATGCCCGACAATCAGGTCTTCCTGAAGGGCAGCTATTCGGCAGCATTCCAGCCCTGGAAGATCGTTCTCGGTTCCGGCGTCTACATGGACGACCTCGAAGCGCAGGTCGATGCGACGATGTGGAAGGCACTGCTGATCTGCGGTGCGGTCTTCCTGATCGGCATTGGCGCAGCGCTCTATTTCATCCGCGGCATCACCAAGCCGTTGACGGACGTCCACGGAGCGCTGAAGGCGGTTGCGGATGAGGATGTGAAGGTTGCGATCCCGCATGTGGAGATGCGCAACGAGATCGGCCTGATGGCCAAGGCGACGGCATCGCTGCAGGAAAAGATCCGCGAACGGCAT
>JAGWJK010000412.1 GCA_028865845.1 Rhizobiaceae bacterium | reverse complement strand
GAGCGAGCCGGAAAGCGCGATGACGACGATGACGATCGTGAAGATCAGCGCCATCATGTTCCAGCCGCCTTCGGACTTGGTGTTCATGTGCAGGAAGTAGATCATGTGCACGACGATCTGGATCGCGCCGAGGATCATGACGATCGCAGCGGTGACGCCCGGATCGGAGAAGACCTTGCCCATGACCAGCCAGAAGGGGATGGCGGTCAGGATGACGGAGAGGACGAACCCCGTCATGTAGCTCTTGAACGTGCCGTGGCTGGCCTCGTGGCCGCCATGGCCGTGACCATGATCGTGGGCGTCTGCGGAATGCGAATGATTGGTATTCGAGCTCATCCGAGAACTCCCATGAGGTAGACGAAGGAAAACACGCCGATCCAGACGACGTCGAGGAAGTGCCAGAACATCGACAGGCACATCAGGCGGCGCTTGTTCTCGGGGATCAGCCCGTGCCGGCTCGTCTGGACCATCAGCGTGATCAGCCAGATGATACCGGTCGTGACGTGCAGACCGTGGGTGCCGACCAGCGTGAAGAAGGCCGACAGGAAGGCGCTGCGCTGCGGGCCGGCGCCTTCCTGGATCAGGTGATAGAACTCGTTCAGTTCGAAATAGATGAAGGCTGCGCCGAAGAGGCCGGTGATCGCCAGCCACATCATCGTTCCGGACTTGTTGTCCTTGTCCATCGACAGCATGGCAAAGCCGTAGGTGATGGACGAGAGCAGCAGCATCGTCGTGTTGAGCGCGACGACGGGAAGTTCGAACAGGTCGGCCGGCGACGGGCCTGCCGCGTAGTTGTGGCTAAGCACGGCATAGGTTGCGAAGAGCACTGCGAAGATTAGGCAGTCGCTCATGATGTAGATCCAGAAGCCCAGCATGGTGCTGCCTTCGGGATGGTGCTCCTCGGTCAAGTAGAAGGCGGGTGCTTCGCCGCTCTTGGGAGCCTGTGCGGTATGGGTCGTCATAGGTCTTATACCTGTGCTGCGAGCTGCTTGGTGCGCTCGTTCTCGGTCCTCACGACCTCATCGGCGGTGATGTAGTAGTCGCGCTTGTAGTTGAAGGTATGGCCGATCGTAATGGCGAGCATCGCGACGAACGTGACGATGGCGAGCCACCAGATGTACCAGATCATGCCGAATGCGAAGCCGATGGAGAGAACGCCGAGGATGACGCCCGTGCCGGTGTTCTTCGGCATGTGGATCGGGATGAAGCCTTCGGTCGGTCTGACGTAGCCGCGGTTCTTCATGTCCCACCAGGCGTCGTGATCGTAGACGATCGGCGTAAAGGCGAAGTTGTAGGCCGGCGGCGGCGACGAGGTCGACCATTCCAGCGTACGGCCACCCCACGGGTCGCCGGTGTGGTCACGCAGCTCTTCGCGCTTCATGAAGCTGACGACGATCTGGACGAGGAAGCAGCCGATGCCGGCAGCGATCAGCACGGCGCCGAAGGCCGCGATGATGAACCAGATCTGCAGCGACGGATCGTCGAACTGGCTGACGCGGCGGGTAACGCCCATCAGGCCGAGAATGTAGAGCGGCATGAAGGCGAACCAGAAACCGATCTGCCAGAACCAGAAGCTGAGCTTGCCCCAGAACGGATCGAGCTTGAAGCCGAAGGCCTTCGGGAACCAGTAGTTGACGCCTGCGAACATGCCGAAGAGCACGCCGCCGATGATCACGTTATGGAAGTGGGCGATCAGGAACAACGAGTTGTGCAGGACAAAGTCAGCCGGCGGAACCGCGAGCATGACGCCGGTCATGCCGCCGATGGTGAAGGTCACCATAAAGCCGACGGTCCACATCATCGGCGTCTCGTAGCGGATGCGGCCGTGATACATCGTGAACAGCCAGTTGAACAATTTGGCGCCCGTCGGGATCGAGATGATCATCGTCGTGATGCCGAAGAAGGAGTTGACGCTCGCGCCGGAGCCCATCGTGAAGAAGTGGTGCAGCCAGACGAGGTAGGAGAGGATCATGATGACGCAGGTGGCGTAAACCATCGAGGCGTAGCCGAACAGTCGCTTGCCGCTGAAGGTGGCGACGACTTCGGAGAAGACGCCGAAGGCCGGCAGGACCAGGATGTAGACTTCCGGGTGGCCCCAGATCCAGATGAGGTTGACGTACATCATCGGATTGCCGCCGAGGTCGTTGGTGAAGAAGTTCGTGCCGGTATAACGGTCGAGCGTCAGCAGTGCGAGCGTGGCGGTCAGGATCGGGAAGCTGGCGACGATCAGGATGTTGGTGCAGAGCGACGTCCAGGTGAAGACCGGCATCTTCATGAAGGTCATGCCGGGGGCACGCATCTTGACGATGGTGGCGATCAGGTTGATGCCCGAAAGCGTCGTTCCGATACCCGCGACCTGCAGACCCCAGATGTAATAGTCGACGCCGACGTCTGGGCTATAGGCGATGCCGGAGAGCGGCGGATAGGCGAGCCAACCGGTACGGGCGAATTCGCCGACGAAGAGCGAGATCATGATGACGATCGCGCCGGCCGTGGTCATCCAGAACGAGAAGTTGTTGAGGAACGGGAACGAAACGTCGCGGGCGCCGATCTGCAGCGGTACGACGAGGTTCATCAGACCCGTGACGAACGGCATCGCCACGAAGAAGATCATGATCACGCCGTGCGCGGTGAAGATCTGGTCGTAGTGATGCGGCGGCAGGTAGCCGTCCGAGCCGTTGAAGGCGATTGCCTGTTGTCCACGCATCAGAAGTGCGTCGGAGAAGCCGCGCAGCAGCATGATCACGGCCAGTACGATGTACATGACGCCGATCTTCTTGTGATCGATGCTGGTGAACCATTCCTTCCAGAGGAAACCCCAGAGGCGGAAGTAGGTGAGAATACCGAGAACCGCGATGCCGCCGATCGCGACGCCGATGAACGTCACGACCAGGATCGGCTCGTGGTAGGGGATCGCGTCGAGCGTCAGCCGACCGAAGATGAGCTTATAGAGGTCCGGGTTGGAAAACATGGATCGCCTCTGTCCTTATAATATCTTGTTTACCGCGCATGACCTCTTTGACCGGAATCGGTTCGAGAGATCTCGCGCCACTTCAAAACTCTGCTGCCGCGCGCGTCGCAGGGACGCCCGCTGCAGCACGGCGACGGGTTCAGTTGCTCGGCTGGGAGGCCGGAGCGGAGCCGCTCGATGAACCGTTGCCCATGTCCATGCCCGGCATGGACTTCATGTCGTGAGCCGCAGGCGCGCTGGCATTGACCGGCGTGACGTCGGCAGCATCCGCATCGCGATTGTCGTAGATCAGACGCTCGCGATTTTCCTGGCTTTCCTTGCCGGCGCCGCCCTTGGCGTCGATCATCATCATTTCGCTGAGGCACATCTTGCTCGGATCGGCGCACATGTTGAGGATGGCGTTGAACAGATCCTTGTCGACGGCATTGAAGTAGCGCACCGGTTCCTGCTCGCTCGGCTTGGCAAGCGCCAGGTATTCCTGACGGCCGAGGGCGGTACCATCAGTCTTCACCTTCTGAACCCATTGGTCGAAATCCGCCTGGTTCAGACCGTGGAACTTGAAGCGCATATGCGAGAAGCCGGCGCCGCTGTAGTTGGCCGACAAGCCCTGGTATTCGCCGGGCTTGTTGATGACCGCGTGCAGCTTCGTTTCCATGCCCGGCATGGCGTAGATCTGGCCGGCGAGCGCGGGAATGAAGAAGGAGTTCATCACCGACGACGACGTGATGCTGAAATTGATCGGCGCATCCACGGGTGCTGCCATCTCGTTGACCGTGGCGATGCCGAGGTCGGGGTAGAAGAACAGCCACTTCCAGTCGAGCGCGACGACCTGAACGTTGATCGCTCTCGTGGTGGTCGTGATCGGCTTGCCGACGTTGACGCGATCGAGCGGGCGGTAGGGGTCCAGCTGATGGGTGCTGATCCAGGTCACCGCGCCGAGCGCGATGATGATGGCGAGCGGAGCCGACCAGATCACCAGTTCGAGGCGCGTGGAGTGATGCCACTCGGGATCATAAGCCGCCGCGTTGTTCGAGTGGCGGTATCTCCAGGCGAAGAACAGAGTGAGGAAGATCACCGGTATGATGATGATCAGCATCAGGACGGTCGAGACGACGATAAGGTCGCGTTGCTGCACGGCGATATCGCCGGAGGGATCCATCACCACCATGTTGCAGCCCGAGAGCAGCAAAATGAGCGGGAGGACAGATAAGCGGCTGAAAATCTTCGATAGTCTTGGCACGTCTCAAAGCTCTTTTTGTTATTGACCTCACCGCGACTAAAGGACGGCGGTCATGAACGATATGAGGTGTTTCGTCGCACCGCAGCAAGCTTGGGTGCAATGCAATAGCGGACGCAACTTCACCTATCGGGAAAATCTTGAGAAATCCAGAAGGTTTTCCATCGATCGGTTGCTTTGGGCGCGACTAATATACTGAGATCGGCGGAAATGGCTACCGTCGATAGGACATCAGGGCATCATTGCGTTCACAAAGGCGCAATTACTGGAACCGACCGCTAATTTGCGAATTATTTCCACGGTCAACACTTGATAAGTTCGTAAGTTTGATCAACATCTTGATTCTACGGGAACTCGTGGAGGAGTGACCGTATGGAGAGGGAGGCTCCCGCATCATGGTCAGCGTTACGCATGAATCTTTACAACCGTCATCCACCAGTCTTGAGCGCGACGTTCGCGACCTCCATGGACGGCAGGATGTCGCCCCAGGAAATATTGCCATCGGCGTGATCATCGGTCGCACGTCCGAGTTTTTCGATTTCTTCGTTTACGCCATCGCATCGGTCCTGGTTTTTCCCAAGCTGATCTTCCCCTTCGTCGATCCGCTTCCCGGAACGTTGCTGTCCTTCCTGGTTTTCTCGCTCGCCTTCATTGCCCGCCCGATCGGTTCCTTCATCTTCATGGCGATCGACCGCGAATATGGCCGCGGCGTCAAGCTGACGATCGCCATGTTCCTGCTCGGTGGTTCGACGGCGGCGATGAGCTTCCTGCCCGGCTATAACGACGTAGGCGTCTACGCGATCATCCTGCTCGCCACCTTCCGAATCTGTCAGGGCCTCGCGCTCGGCGGCGCCTGGGACGGTCTCGCCTCATTGCTGGCGCTCAATGCGCCCACCAATCGTCGCG
>JAGWJK010000411.1 GCA_028865845.1 Rhizobiaceae bacterium | reverse complement strand
ACTGGTTGCTCCTCCGGTATCGGCGCTTATTGCGCGCGGGCATTGAAGGCGGACGGCTGGCGGGTTTTCGCGACGGTCCGCAAAGAAAAGGACCTTGAGCCGCTCGAAGCAGATGGCATCGAAGCGTTGCTGATGGACTACACGAATGCCGAAACGATCTCCGCGCTGGTTGCGGCCGTGTGCGACCGAACCGGCGGGCGGATCGACGCGCTTTTCAACAACGGCGCCTATGGCCAGCCGGGCGCAGTCGAGGATCTCGCAACCGATGTGCTGCGCGAACAGTTCGAGACGAATCTTTTCGGGTGGCACGAACTGACGCGCCAGGTGATTCCGATCATGCGCCGGCACGGTGAAGGCCGCATCGTCAACTGCTCGTCGATCCTCGGCCTCATTCCCTACCGATTCCGCGGCGCTTATACCGCCTCGAAATTCGCGCTGGAGGGACTGGCGATCACCCTGCGGATGGAATTGCAGGATAGCGGCATTCATGTCAGCCTGATCGAACCCGGACCGATCGCATCGCGTTTTACTGCAAACGCCCTTGCCAAGATCGAGGAGCACATCGACCTCGAACATTCCGCCCATGCGGTGGAATATCGGCGGCAATTGGCGCGGCTGAATGGCACAGGACCGGTCAACCGGCATAAATTGGGACCCGAAGCGGTCTATGACGTGCTAAAATCAGCTTTGAACGCGAAAAATCCGCGTCCGCACTATCTTGTGACCACGCCTGCCAAGCAGGGTGTTCTCCTGAAAAGGCTGTTGCCGGCTAATCTTTTCTATCGTCTGATGCGCCGGTTGGATTAGCATGCGGTGCGCCCGCTCGGAGGAGAACGGGGTGTGCTGAATATTTTTGGAGGCGCGCCTTGCCTGTGCCGGGCGCTTGAAGTCGAAAGCCGGGAGCAATGTCAACTTTTACCTATATCGCCGCCATCATCTTCATGGGCCTTGTCGGGATCGTCCTCGTCCGCGGCCTGTTCAACATGATGAAGGGTGACAACCCCAGTCTGTCAAACCGGTTGATGCAGCTTCGCGTCCTGTTTCAAGCCATCGCCGTCATTCTGATCATGCTGACGCTCTGGCTCACGGGCGGCGGCCGCCCGACCTGATCGCGGAACCCATATGGTCAAGCTCAACAAGATCTACACCAGGACCGGTGATGACGGCACCACCGGCCTCGTTTCCGGTCCACGCCGACTGAAGCACGATCTGCGCGTCGAAGCCTACGGCACCATCGACGAGACCAATTCGGCCATTGGCGTCGCCCGGCTGCATACGGCCGAGATGCCGGAACTCGACGCCATGCTGATGCGCATACAGAACGACCTATTCGATCTCGGCGCCGACCTATCGACTCCTGAGACCGATGAACCGCCGGCCTACGAGCCCTTGCGCATCGTCGACGGACAGGTCGACCGCATCGAACGCGATATCGATACACTCAACGCCGATCTCGAACCGCTCCGGTCGTTCGTCCTTCCCGCCGGCAGCGCGGCTTCGGCGCATCTGCACCTTGCCCGCACCATCGCCAGGCGTGCCGAGCGGCTGATGGTCGCCCTGTCGCGCAGCGATCGCGAACGCGTCAGCCCCGCAGCGCTCAAATACGTCAATCGCCTGTCGGATTTCCTCTTCGTTGCGGCACGGCACGCCAATGACGGCGGCCGCGCGGACGTGCTCTGGGTGCCCGGCAAAAACCGATAAAACTTCTGGAGCGCGCTACCCGCCGGGCGAACAGATCCGCGTCATGCGTTATTGCGGGCAAACTATGACGTTGACGTCAACGTTATTTGTATACCTAAAGGAATTTGCCTGTTTGCGTCGGCCAAGCGTTGTAATTGGGAAAAAAACGCGTATCCATGTCGCCATTCGACAAATGGAGCGGCGCCGAACAGCGCATGGTTCCGGCGATCGTGTTGAAGGAAGGATTCCATGAAGATTCTCGTCCCAGTGAAGCGGGTGGTTGATTACAACGTCAAGATTCGTGTCCGGCCTGACGGCACGGGCGTCGAACTCGCCAACGTCAAGATGTCGATGAATCCGTTCGACGAGATTTCAGTCGAGGAAGCGCTGCGGCTGAAGGAAGCCGGCAAGGCCGAGGAAGTGGTCGTCGTTTCGATCGGACCGGCGAAGGCCGAAGAAACGCTGCGCACCGCACTCGCCATGGGCGCCGACCGCGCCATCCTGGTCGAGACCGACGACGCCGTGGAACCGCTCGCCGTTGCCAAGATCCTGAAGGGCGTCGCCGATGCCGAACAGCCCGGCCTGATCATCGTCGGCAAGCAGGCGATCGACGACGATTCGAACCAGACCGGCCAGATGCTCGCAGCGCTGCTGGGCTCCGCCCAGGCGACCTTCGCCTCGAAGATCGAACTCGGCGACGGCAAGGCAACCGTCACCCGCGAAGTCGATGGCGGCCTGCAGACCATCGAGATCAAGCTTCCGGCAGTCGTCACCTCCGATCTGCGCCTCAATGAGCCGCGCTATGCTTCCCTGCCGAATATCATGAAGGCCAAGAAGAAGCCGCTCGACAAGAAGTCGCCGGCCGATTTCGGCGTGTCCACCGCGCCGCGCCTGAAGGTGCTGAAGACCGAAGAGCCGGGCGGCCGCAAGGCGGGCGTCAAGGTCAAGTCGGTGGCCGAACTCGTCGACAAGCTCAAGAACGAAGCCGGCGTGCTCTAAGGATTAGGAAAGGAAAACAATCATGGCCATTCTTCTTCTGGCTGACCACGACAATGCAAGCCTTTCCGACCAGACCGCCAAGGCCTTGACCGCCGCTTCCAAGATCGGCGGCGATGTCCACGTGCTCGTGGCCGGCAAGGACGCCAAGGGCGCAGCCGAGGCTGCTGCCAAGCTTTCCGGCGTCTCCAAGGTGCTGCTTGCTGAAAGCGACGAACTCGCCAACAACCTTGCCGAACCGCTGGCCGACCTCATCGTCTCGCTTGCCGGCGGCTACGACACCATCATCTCGGCCGCCACCTCGGTCGGCAAGAACGTCCTGCCGCGCGTCGCCGCCCTGCTCGACGTCGCGCAGATCTCGGAAATCATCGAAGTCGTTTCCGTGGATACCTTCAAGCGCCCGATCTATGCCGGCAATGCCATCCAGACGGTTCAGTCGACCGATGCGAAAAAGGTGATCACCGTGCGCACGGCTTCGTTCGCCTCCGCGCCGGAAGGCGGCTCGGCTGCTGTCGAAGCCATTCCCGCTGTCACCGATCCGGGCCTGTCGACCTTCGTTGCCGATGCGCTCTCCAGCTCCGACCGTCCGGAACTGACCTCGGCGAAGATCATCATTTCCGGCGGCCGCGCGCTCGGTTCGGCGGAGAAGTTCCGCGAAGTCATCCTACCGGTTGCCGACAAGCTCGGCGCTGCCGTCGGCGCCTCGCGCGCTGCCGTCGATGCCGGCTACGCGCCGAACGACTGGCAGGTCGGGCAAACCGGTAAGGTCGTCGCCCCGCAGCTCTACATCGCCTGCGGCATTTCCGGCGCCATCCAGCACCTCGCCGGCATGAAGGACTCGAAGGTCATCGTCGCCATCAACAAGGACGAGGAAGCGCCGATCTTCCAGATCGCCGATTACGGTCTCGTCGCCGACCTCTTCGACGCCCTTCCGGAACTCGAAAAGGCGCTCTGATACGCCGCGCTCCGGTTTTCGCAGATGCGAAAGACTGGAAAATTTTTCTTTATGGGTCTATCAATCTTGCCGGGCTAGAAATAGCCCGGCAAATTTATGACGAGAAGCATGGCGCGCCGCAAAAGAGCGCGCCGCCGGGGAGTTGGCGATGAGTTCGGTGCTGAAAACGATCGGTATTATCGGTGCGGGTCAGATGGGTTGCGGCATCGCCCAGGTCTCGGCTCAGGCCGGCTACAAGGTTCATATCTACGACCTGTCGCAAGAGCGCATCGAAAGCGGCCTTGCCACCATCAACGGCAATCTGGCCCGCCAGGTCTCCTCCGGCAAAATGGGCGACGGCGACCGCAAGGCGGCGCTAGCCCTGATCTCCGGTTCTGCCGATCTCAACGATCTCGCCCAGGTCGATCTCGCCATCGAGGCAGCGACCGAAGACGAAAGCGTCAAGCGCAAGATCTATGCGCAGGTCTGTCCGGTCCTGAAGCCCGAGGCCATTCTGGCGACCAACACCTCCTCGCTGTCGATCACGCGTCTCGCATCCGCGACCGACCGGCCGGAGCGCTTCATGGGCATCCACTTCATGAACCCGGTGCCGGTGATGAAACTGGTCGAACTGGTGCGCGGCATCGCAACCGAGGAAGCGACCTTCTCTGCCGCCAAGGACTATGTGAAGTCGCTCGACAAGACGATCACGGTTGCCGAAGACTTCCCTGCCTTCATCGTCAATCGCATCCTGCTGCCGATGATCAATGAAGCGATCTATACGCTTTATGAAGGCGTCGGCACGGTCGATGCCATCGACACAGCCATGAAGCTCGGTGCCAACCATCCGATGGGCCCGCTGCAGCTTGCCGACTTCATCGGCCTCGACACCTGCCTGTCGATCATGCAGGTGCTCCATGACGGCCTGGCGGATTCCAAATACCGCCCCTGCCCGCTGCTGGTAAAATACGTCGAAGCCGGCTGGCTCGGCCGCAAATCGGGCCGCGGCTTCTACGACTATCGCGGCGAGACGCCCGTTCCGACCCGCTAGGGTATACCTTCGCCGTCGGCGAGCGGCATTATCGGTTAGCTGAAACCGATGCGCGGTATTCCAGCGCGCGACGCTCCAGAAGCAGCTCAAAGGCCCGCTTGATCCGCTGGACGTGCGGCGTCTTGTACTCGAAATTCTGGTTGTGGATGTGGATCAGCATCGAGGCGTTGACCTCGAAGATCACCACCCTGCCCTCCGAATCGAGCGAGCAGTCGATGCCGAAATAATCGAGACCGATCTGCCGGCGGATGGCATCGAGAGTGGCCATGCCCTGCGGCCCGAACACGCGATCGGGATTGGCAAGAAAGGCCTCTTCTTCCCTGCGCATCCATTCGACGCTCGCCATGCGCGTCGAAGCATGATGCACCTTCCAGCCGTCGCCGATCGCCAGGTGATACGGAAGGATTTCATCTCCGACGAAAAAGAAGCGGTACTTGCGGAACAGACCATCGGGC
>JAGWJK010000410.1 GCA_028865845.1 Rhizobiaceae bacterium | reverse complement strand
AGTGTCGACAACCGGTCGACGGGCACGATTTCGGCAACGGGGATCGCGGTTGCGATCTCGTCCGGCTCGCTCGACAATTCCGGCTCGATCGGGGGCACGTCGGCGGTTGCGCTTGACGGGAACGGGCTGACGATCACCAACGAGGCCTCCGGCCTGATTTCCGGCAGCACGGCTGGCGTCGAGGTGACGGGCGGCACGGCGCTGATCGACAATCACGGCACCATCCTCGGCACCGGCACGTCGGGCGTCGGCGTTCTGTTCTCCTCAGGCTCCGGCACCATCGACAATTTCGGGTCGATCGGCGGCGCAGGCGGCACGGCAATCAGGTTTGCCGGCGGCACCAACGCGCTGATCCTCGAGGACGGCAGCGTGCTTTCAGGCGCCGCCGACGGCAGCAGCGGCGTCAATACGCTGCTGGTCAAGGACGACGCCGAACTCAGCGGTGTTACGGCCTACGGCTTCCGATATGTCGGCTTCATCGACGCCACCCAGATCATCGATGCCGGCTCGACTATCACCAACCCGACCGTCATTGCCGGCACGCTCAGCAATGCCGGCACGCTCAACGGCATCATCACCGTCGACAGCTTCGCCACGCTTTCGAGCAGCGGCACGGTGCTTGCAAACGCGCCTTCAACCAATTCCGGCCTGATCGTCAGCAGCGGCGGCTTTACCACCACCAGCACCTTTACCAACAACGGCACCTTCACCAATACCGGCCTGCTGGAGAACGACGGCACCTTCATCAACCACGGCGCTTTGTCGACCGGGGCCTTCTATCTGGAGAATGCCGGCCTTTTGACCAATGACGGCAGCATTACCGGCGCAGTATCGCTCTCCGGTTCGGGTAGCCTCAACAATCTCGCGGCCGGCTCGATCGTCGGCGACCAGGGCGTGATCGGCGGCGGCAACGGCGGCAACCTCGTCACCAATGCCGGCCTGATCAAGGGCACCGGCAGCTTCAGCCGCGGCATCTTCCTCGGCTTTGGCGGCAGCGTCGCCAATCTCGGTGCGACGGCTGCGATTTCCGGCGGCGATACCGGCGTCTACATCCAGGGTGGGGCCGGCATCGTCAGCAACGACGGCACGATCATCGGCAGGAGCACACTCGGCAACGGTGTGCGCCTCGTGGCCGGCGGCACTGTTACCAACAACGGCACGGCAGCGCTGATCACAAGCGGCGGCACCGGCATCGACATCATGGGTGGTGTCGGCGCCGTCAGCAATGACGGCACGATCACCGGCAGCGACGGCGTCATCCTGGTCGCCGGCGGCAGCGTCACCAACAATGGTACGGCATCGCGGATCTCGGGAACCGTCCAGGGCGTCTACATCTACAACGGCAGCAGCGGCACCGGCTTTAACAGCGTCTTCAACGAAGGCACGATCGTCGGCGGCAGCGACACGGGCGTCTACCTGAAGTCGGGCGGTGCCGTCACCAACAGCGGCACGGCGGCCCTGATCTCCGGCAACACCGCCGGTATTAGTTTGGGGGCGATAGGGTATGTCTTCAACACAGGCACTGTCAGCAATGACGGCACGATCATAGCGACCGGCACCTCCGGCACCGGCATCTACATGGCCGCCGGCGGCAGCATCGCCAACACCGGTGTGGCATCGCGGATCTCGGGGGGAGCATATGGTGTCGTCGTCAGGGAAAATGCCGGCACGCTGACCAACCAAGGCACGATCGTCACCACCGGCAGCGCCACGCAGGTGGGTGTCTTCATGACGGCCGGCGGCAGTATCGACAATAGCGGCACGGCCTCGTCAATCACCGGCGGGACCTTCGGCATCCTTCTCGACGGCACCGGCAATTCCGTCGTCAACGAAGGCGCGATCACCGGTACATCGGGAGACGGCGTCTTCCTGCTCGGCGGCGGCGTGCTCACCAACAGCGGCGCGACCGCAACGATCACCGGCGGCATCTCCGGCGTCGTCGTTGCCGGCAATGCCGGCATGGTCAGCAACAGCGGTACGATCCGCGGCACGGGAACGGCCGGCATCGGCGTCTCGTTCAGCGACACTTACGGCACCTTCGCCAATACGCTCGTCAATTCCGGCGCGATCATCGGCAATGGCGGCACCGCGGTGCGGTTCGGCGGCGGCGACGATACCATGCAGGTCCTGGCGGGCGCGAGCTTCACCGGCGTGGTTGACGGCGGTGCGGGTATGAACTCGGTGGGCTTCATTTCCGGCACCGGCACGATCGACGTCAGGAACTTTGCCGCTGTCGGCCTTGGCAGCAGCGCCAACTGGACCCTGACCGGCACGCAGACGGTTGCGACGCTTGCCAATTACGGCACGCTCACCACCGCCGGCAGCTTCACCAGCACCGGCCTGTTCTTCAATTCCGAAGGCACCTTTACCAACTCCGGCACCTTCACCAACAATGGCCAATTCGGCAACAGCGGCGCCCTCACCAATAGCGGCAGCTTCGCCAATGCCGGTACCCTGCTGAACCTTGGCACGTTCACCAATATCGGCGATCTCGCAAACAGCGGCGAGATCACCGGTCCGATCGTGGTCTCCGGCGGCAGCGTCGACAACCAGGCAACCGGGACGATTGCCGCCGACGGCGACATCGCGATCTCCATCTCCTCCGGCGCGCTTGCCAATGCCGGCTCGATCACCGGCGCCTACGGCGTCGTCCTCAACGGCACCGGGCTTACCGTCACCAACGCGGCCTCCGGCCTGATCTCCGGCACCCTGGCCGGCATCGAGGTGACCGGCGGCACGGCGACGATCACCAACAACGGCACGATTACCGGCACGGGCACATCGGGCACCGGCATTCTCTTTACCGCCGGCTCCGGCGTCATCGACAACTTCGGATTGATCGGCGGCGCCGGCGGCACTGCCGTCAAGTTCGCCGGCGGCAGCAACGAACTCATCCTCGAGGCCGGCAGCGTCCTCTCCGGCATTGCCGACGGACGGCTCGGACTCAACACGCTCGTCGTCCGTGACAGTGCCCAGTTGAGTGACGTTCAGGCCTATGGCTTCCAATATGTCGGCTTCCTCAACGCCACAAGCGCGATCGACGCCGGCTCGACCATCACCAATCCGACGGTCATCTCCGGCACGCTCAGCAATCTCGGCCACCTGAACGGCATCATCACCGTCGACAGCACGGCAACCCTTGCCAACAGCGGCACGGTGCTTGCCAACGCGCCCTCGACCAATTCCGGCCGGATTGTCAACGGCAGCGCCGGCAGCTTCGACAACAGCAGCACCTTTGCCAACAACGGCACCTTCAGCAATGCCGGCAATGTCAGCAACAGCGACGTCTTCACCAATGCGGGCAGCTTCGACAACTCGGGCACGCTGACCAACACCGGCACCTTCACCAATATCGGCCATCTGACCAACACGGGCCGCATAAGCGGCGCGTTGATGCTCGCCGGCGGCGATATCGACAACGAGGCGACCGGCACGATTGCGGCTGCCGGCACCACCGCCATCTCGATCACGTCCGGTTCGCTCACCAATGCCGGCGTAATCTCCGGCACGGTCGGCGTTTCGCTCGGCGAGAACGGTATGATCGCCAACCGCGCCTCCGGCGTCATCACCGGTTCGTCTGCCGGCATCGCGGTGACCGGCGGGCTGGCGATGATCAGCAATTACGGCACCATCACCGGCACGGGCACCTCGGGCGTCGGCATTCTCTTTACCGGCGGCTCCGGCACCATCGACAATTTCGGGCTGATCGGCGGCGCCGGCGGCACCGCGATCAAGTTTGCCGGCGGAACCAATGAGTTGATCATCGAGACCGGCGGCGTCTTGTCGGGCCTTGCCGATGGCAGCAACGGCATCAACACGCTGCTGCTGCGCGGCTCCGGCGCCTTGAGTTCCGCCCAGATCATCGGCTTCCAAAGTGCTGCCTTCACCGGCACCAATCCGGTCATCGACGAGCATACGCTGGTTGCCAACGCCCAGATCGGCGACGGCACCTCGCCGACCTCGCTCACCAACCAGGGCACGCTGACCGGCTCTCTGATCGTCTCCGGTTCCGGCACCGTCGCCAATGACGGCACCATCGCCATTACCGGCGGCTCCACCAATTCCGGCACCATCGTCAACGATCCGACCGGAACCTTTACCAACACCAGCAGCTTTGCCAACACCGGCACCATCGTCAACAACGGCAGCTTCAGCAATGACGGCACCGTTCTCAATTCCGGCGTGATCTCCGGCTCGCAGACGGTCGGCAGCGATGGCACTTTCATCAATAGCGGCAGCATCACCGGCGATACCAACGGCATCAACGGTTCCGGCAGCATCGCCAACACCGGCACGATCATCGGCACGAGCGGCACCGGCGTGGTCCTTGGCAGCGGCGGTACGCTCACCAATTCGACCGGTGGCTATATCAAGGGCGGCACCTATGGTGTGCAGGTCGATGGCGGCACGATCACCAATGCCGGCACCATTCTCGATGATGCCGTCGCCGGTATGGCGCTCGGTAGCAATGCGGTCGTGGTCAACACCAGTTCCGGCACCATCGGCGGCGTCACCGGCGCCCTATTCACCGGCACCGGGGCCAGCCTCGTCAACAGCGGCACGATCACCGGCACGGGCGGCGTTGCCGTGCAGTTCGATGCCGGCGTCAACGACCTGACGCTTGAGACCGGCTCGGTCCTCAACGGCGCGATCGACGGCGGCAGCGGTGCCGGCCGCATCAGCCTTGCCGGCTCCGGATCGATGTCGAACACCATCAGCAACTTCGGCACCGGCAGCTCGCTCACCATTACCGGCGGCGCCGACTGGACTGCGTCGGGCAGCTGGAGCATCGGTACCGTCACCAATGCCGGCACCTTCCAGGCGGGCTCGCTGACCAGCAGTCTTACTCTCGACGGCAATTACGTGCAGACCGCAACCGGCGTCTTCCGGGTGGTCAGCGACGCGACCGGTCGTAGCTCTGAGCTTAATGTCACCGGCACCGCCAACCTCGACGGCACCGTCTCGGTGCTCGCCGGCGACGGCTCCTACCGTCCCTCGACCGTCTACACCATCATCAAGAGCGGTGGCATCAGCGGCCAGTTTGCCGGCGTCAGCAGCGATCTCGCCTTCCTGACCCCGACGCTGACCTATGATGCCAAGAACGCCTATCTTGGCCTCGCGCTGAAGACGTCGTC